>JAPWUZ010000185.1 GCA_028275265.1 Armatimonadota bacterium
TGGCAGTAGACCGCGTTCTGGATATGTTTCGCACGATGGTGAACGTCGAGGGTGACGCAGGTGGTGCAGTGATTATGACCAGGCTCACCCATCAAGAGTAAACCGTAGCCCCCGCCGGCGGGCGGGGGCTACTCTCCGCGACACTACATGTCGTAATCAGGTGGCGAAGGAGTCTTGCTCTCCTTCTTCTCGGGCTTCTCCACTACCAGCGCTTCGGTGGTAAGCAACATGCCCGCAATCGACGCCGCGTTCTGCAACGCCGAGCGCGTCACCTTCACCGGGTCCACGATACCCGCCTTCACCATGTCCACATATTCGCCGGTGAGGGCGTTGAGACCCCAGCCTTTCTCCATGCTCTTGACACGCTCGACCACCACCGAGCCTTCCAGACCGGCGTTCTCGGCAATCTGGCGCAGAGGCTCCTCCAGCGCGCGGCGCACAATGGCGGCACCATGCTGCTCATCGGGAGTCTCACCGATGCCGTCCAGTGCGGGGATGATGTTCAGGTAGGTCACCCCACCGCCGGGCACGATGCCCTCTTCCACCGCCGCGCGGGTCGCCGACAGCGCGTCCTCGAAGCGGTGCTTCTTCTCCTTCAGCTCGGTCTCGGTGGCGGCACCCACCTTGATGACCGCCACGCCGCCAGCCAGCTTCGCCAGTCGCTCCTGCAGCTTCTCGCGGTCGTAGTTGGACTCGGTCTCCTCGATCTGCTTCTTAATCTGGTTGATGCGTCCCATCACCGCATCGCGGCTGCCCGCGCCTTCCACGATGGTGGTCTCCTCTTTGGCGACGATGACCTTCTTGGCGCGCCCGAGCATACTGAAGTCCACGTTCTCGAGCTTGATGCCCAGGTCCTCGCTCAAGAACTTGCCACCGGTGAGGATGGCGATATCCTCCAGCATCGCCTTGCGTCGCTCACCGAAGCCGGGCGCCTTCACCGCCGCCACGTTCAGCACGCCACGAATCTTGTTCACCACCAGCGTCGCCAGCGCGTCACCTTCCACGTCCTCCGCGATGATGAGCAGCGGCTTGCGGGCGTTAGCTATCTTCTCCAGCAACGGGATCAGGTCCTGCGCGTTGGAAATCTTCTTCTCGTGAATCAGGATGTAACAATCCTCCAGCACCGCCTCCATGCGCTCGGGGTCGGTGATGAAGTACGGCGAGATGTAACCGCGGTCAAACTGCATGCCCTCCACCACTTCCAGAGTTGTGGTGGTACCCTTGCTCTCCTCCACGGTAATCACGCCGTCCTTGCCCACCTTTTCCATCGCCTCGGCGATGACCTTACCGATTTCGGGGTCGTTGCCTGCGATGGAGGCGACGTGTTCCACATCCTCTTTGGTGGAGACGGGGATGGCGTGCTTCTTAATCTCTTCCACTGCCTTCTCCACCGCCATCTCGATGCCGCGCTTCACCAGGATGGGGTTCCCACCTGCGGCCACGTACTTCAGCCCCTCCGCCACAATCGCCTGCGCCAGCACCGTCGCGGTGGTGGTTCCGTCACCGGCGACGTCGTTGGTCTTAGACGCCACTTCACGGCACAACTGCGCCCCCATGTTCTCGAAGGGGTCTTCCAGCTCCACCTCTTTGGCGACGGTCACACCGTCTTTGGTAATGGTGGGCGAGCCCCACTTCTTTTCCAGTACCACGTTGCGCCCCTTGGGACCGAGCGTCACCTTCACCGCATCGGCGACGAGGTTCACACCGCGCTCCAGAGCGCGTCGCGCCTCCTCATCATACAGGATCATCTTGGCTGCCATCGTTCACACACCTCCTCTCCGTTGAGATTTAGCCTTCGCGGATTGCGTAAATCTGGTCTTCATCCAGAATGGTGTACTCTTTGCCGTCCACTTCCACTTCGTTGCCACCATACTTGGAGAATATCACGCGGTCACCCACCTTCACCGACATCGGTGCGCGGGTGCCATCCTGCAACACACGACCGGGACCAACAGCCACCACACGTCCTTCCTGCGGTTTCTTTTTGGCAGTGTCGGGCAGGAAGATGCCACCGGCGGTCTTCTCCTCCTCTTCAAATACCTCCACGACCACCTTGTCACCAATCGGTCGGAGCACTGCATGCACCTCCTCTCACGGCAAATTAGCACTCGGTAGGTTCGAGTGCTAATTCTTAGATACCGCATTTTTCTCGCAATGTCAAGGGTGGCGAAGTCGTTTCATCTGCAGGAAGAACCGGCAACCCGTCGAATACTTTCCGGCAGAGGTGAGAGATGATGCGTCGCAACACCGGCATGATACCAGCGTTGCTGCTGATGGCGATTTTAGCGTGCTCTGGAACATGTACCACCCCGTCCCACGCCAAACCACTGCGCGCGTTGCTCGTTGTAACGGGCGAGGGGCATGAGACAGACGCCATTTCCACCGCTCTCTCATGGCTACTGAAACGCCATGACCACATACAGTTTACCCTTCATAGAAACACGGACGCCCTGTCTACGCAAGGGCTACAAGATACCGAAGTGCTCGTGCTTTTTGCACCCGGCGTAGCGCTGCAGAAGGAGCAACAACAGGCTGTGGAGCAGCTCGTGCAGCGTGGCGGTGGGGTGGTTTACCTGCACACCAGCCCTGCGCCCGCCGGGGAAGTGCCGACAGGCAACGTGGTGGTAGAGGTAGTGCCTCCGTGCCACCCGACCACACAGCAGGTGCCTTCTTTCCAGATAACCGACGCCCCTCTGATCTGTGAAGGCAGTCTGCCCGCCGGAGTACAGGTGGTCGCACGCCAGAGAAACGGGCAGCCGCTGGCATGGGTCCAGCAGATGGGCAAAGGGAGAGTGTTCGCCACCACGCTGGGGCATTCATCTGCGGTATGGAACCACCCGTATTTCCAGAAGATGGTATTAAACGCCGTCTACTGGTGCGCCGGGCGCAAGCCGCCGCAACCTTGTGCGCCTCGCCCGCCGAAGGGGTTCGTCTCTCTGTTTAACGGGGTCAATTTGGAAGGCTGGGGAGAAGTCGGTGCGCCGTGCTGGTACGCGCACGATGGCGTGATTGTATGCACCGGACAAAGCGAAACCACGGGATGGCTGCGCTCCAACCGGATGTACCGCAACTTCATTCTACGTCTGGAATATCGCATTTCCGCCGGCGGCAACAGCGGCATCTTCCTGCGCGCGCCCCACTACGGCAGAAGCTCGCGGCTGGGCATGGAGCTGCAGATTCAGGACGATGGAACTGCTCCACCAAGTAACACCTGCACCTCCGCCGTGTACAGCGTGGTAACACCGCGTCTGAACCCTGCCAGGCCCGCCGGTGAGTGGAACCAGGTGGAGGTGACGCTGAAGGACAGGCATCTGCGCGTGGTGTGGAACGGGCATCTGGTGCACGACATTGACCTAGATGACCCCGCGCTGAGCGCGAACCTGCCACGCACACACCTGCTTTACCGCCGCCCGAACTGGGGCTATATCGGGCTGCAAAACCATCGCAGCCTGGTGGAGTTTCGCCACATTTTCATCAAGGAGCTGGATTGATCGCCGGCCTTGCGGGTGCCGAGGCGTGGATTTGGCTCACCCGATGCCCCTTGACAGGAACGCCTTTGTTTTGCTATACTAAAAATGTGCCGGGCAACCGCTGGCGCTTGCCTTCTTGTTCCTCCTGGCGCTGTCGCCGCAATCCCCAATGAAGGTGGTCACATCCTGAATCCAACACTTCACTGACAGGAGGATCGGCATGTTCTGGAAGCGATGGACGGCGGTCGTTCTGCTGGGGGCAGGCGTCACCGCCAGGGTAGCGGCGCAGAGCAATTCGAGCCAGATAGATACCGGCGACACCGCGTGGATGCTGGTCTCGTGTGCTCTGGTTATGGTGATGACCCCCGGGCTGGCGCTTTTCTACGGGGGAATGGTGCGCCAGAAAAACGTTTTGAGTACCATGATGCACAGCATCACCATTCTGGCTGTTGCCACGGTACACTGGGTAGTCATCGGCTATGCGCTGGCATTTGGTCCTAGCATCGGCGGCTTTATCGGTAAACCGGTCTGGGCGTTCTTGCACGGAGTCGGTCAGCAACCCAACGTGGATTATGCTCCAACGATTCCCCACTCCGTATTCATGGCGTTTCAGATGATGTTCGCCATCATCACCCCTGCGCTCATCAGCGGTGCCATTGCCGAGCGGATGAAGTTCTCCACGTTCGTGGCGTTTGTGGTACTGTGGCTGACGCTGGTGTATGCACCCATCGCGCACTGGGTGTGGGGCGTTGGTGGATGGCTGCGCCATCTGGGCGCGCTGGACTTTGCAGGGGGCACGGTCGTGCATATCAGCAGTGGCATTTCGGGACTGGTTGCCGCCTGGATGTTGCGCCCGCGTCTGGGGTATCTGCGGGAAGCCATGCTACCCAACAACCTGACGCTCACCATTCTGGGGGCGGGGATGCTATGGTTCGGGTGGTTCGGCTTCAATGCAGGCAGTGCTCTGGCTGCGGGTGGGCTGGCAGCCTCGGCATTCGCGGCGACACATATCGCCTCCGCCGCGGCAACACTGTCGTGGATAGTGGTGGAGTGGGCACATCGTGGCAAGCCCAGCGCATTGGGAGCGGTCTCCGGTTGCATAGCCGGGCTGGTCGCTATTACCCCAGCCGCCGGGTTTGTCACCCTGCAGTCCGCCCTGATTATCGGGCTCGTCGCCGGGGCGGTGTGCTACAGCGCGGTCATCCTCAAACCACGCCTGCGCTACGACGACTCACTGGACGCCTTCGGGATTCATGGAGTTGGGGGGACGACCGGCGCACTGCTGACCGGCGTGTTTGCCAGCAAGGTGGTGAACCCTGCGGGGGCGGAAGGGCTTCTGTACGGTGGCTTCCACCTGTTCGGTGTGCAGCTGCTGGCAATCGTCACCACGTGGCTGTACGCCGCCGCGGTTACCGCCGTGATCGTGAAAGCGTTGGATGTGTTCATGGGTTTGCGCGTCAGGGAAGAGGAAGAGATTACCGGTCTGGACATCACGCTGCACGGCGAAAGCGGATACAACTTCATGTCGGAGGCGAGTGTTTAGACGGGAGCGCCACCACCTTGCCAGAAGGATAAGGCGTTCCTTTCACGCGGCGGCTGTTTGCGTCGGTACCTGCGGCAACGTCCACCGCGCGATGGTCTGGCGCAGCTCCGCTTCGCGGAAGGGCTTGGCAAGGTAGTCGTCCATGCCTGCCTGCAGACAAAGTTCGCGGTCGCCTTCCATGGCGTTGGCGGTCATGGCGATAATCACCTGATGGCTGCCCGTTGCCGCTTCCCACTGCCGGATGAGGCGGGTAGCCTCATAGCCGTCCATTTCCGGCATGTACACGTCCATGAAGACAATATCGTACCGATGTTGCGCGGTTTTGTCTATCGCCTGCCGCCCGTCGGTGGCGATGTCCACCTCACAGCCCAGCTTCTGCAGCATCCGCACCGCCACCTTGCGGTTGACCTCGTTGTCTTCCACCA
>JAPWUZ010000186.1 GCA_028275265.1 Armatimonadota bacterium
CTGATACGAGGCCGCCTGTATGTGCCGATAGAGATGATGCGGCAGGTGCTGGGTGCAGACATCCGCTACGACCGCGCCAAGCAGTGTGTGTTCGTCCGGACCCGGGAGTGAGCACGCGGCATCATACTGTAGAAGGTGCGATACACGGTGTTCGTAAAGCACTCGCCCGACACCACCCCCGGCGCCAGAACGATTGCCACGTGGAATCGGTCTCAAGAGATGCCGATGCCCACAAGACCCACAGTGTCTCTTGACGAGGGGCGATTTCTCTGATACTATGTAAACGGTAATCGTACGAATCGCGACGAGACAGGTATAGCGATTCGACGCGAATCTTGAACCAAGAAGGAGGAGAGTCATGGCGGTTAAAGTCGGAATTAACGGTTTCGGGCGCATCGGACGACTGGTGCTGCGCGCGATACTGGCGAAGTACCCCAACGACATCGAAGTGGTTGCCATTAACGACATTGTGGACGCCCGCACCAACGCCCACCTGCTGAAATACGATACCAACTACCGAACGCTTCCCAACGATGTCAAAGCGGACGACGAGAACATCTATGTTGATGGCAAAGCTATCCGCAGCTTTGCTATCAAAGACCCTGCCACCATTCCTTGGGGCGACCTGGGTGCGCAGGTTGTGGTGGAGAGCACCGGCTTGTTCACCGATGCGGAGAAAGCCAAGGCACACCTACGCGATACGGTGAAGAAGGTCATCATCACCGCGCCTGCCAAGAACGAGGACGTGACCATCGTCATGGGCGTCAACCACGAGATGTATGACCCCACCAAGCACCACGTTGTCTCCAACGCATCCTGCACCACCAACTGTCTCGCACCGGTCATGCGTGTGCTGCAGGATAGCTTCGGCGTG
The DNA here is from genome assembly GCA_028275265.1 of Armatimonadota bacterium. Classification (GTDB taxonomy): domain Bacteria; phylum Armatimonadota; class HRBIN16; order HRBIN16; family HRBIN16; genus HRBIN16. Next base: position 875 of record JAPWUZ010000186.1, read on the forward strand.
GAGAAAGGCTTTATGACCACCGTGCACGCCTACACGAACGACCAGCGTGTCGCCGACCAAGCGCACAAGGACCTGCGACGCGCCCGCGCTGCGGCGATGAATATCATCCCCACCTCTACCGGCGCGGCGAAAGCCATCCACCTGGTCGTGCCTGAACTGAAGGGCAAGATGCACGGTATCGCTCTGCGTGTACCCGTCGCTACGGTGTCGGTGGTAGACCTCGCGGTTCAGCTGAGCAAGGACGCTACCGAAACCGAGATTAACGACGCCCTGCGCGCAGCGGCAAACGGGCGCATGAAAGGCATTTTGAAGGTGTCCGATGAGCCGCTGGTGTCCAGCGACTTCATCGGCGACGAACACTCGTCCATCGTGGACGCCGCATCCACCATGGTGCTGGGCGGCAACATGGCGAAGGTGCTTGCCTGGTACGACAACGAGTGGGCTTACTCGGTGCGCGTTGCCGACCTGATTGACTACATGGTGCAGAAAGGGCTGTAACCACTCCACACACAGGGCGGGGCAACCCGCCCTTTTTGATGTCACGCACGGGAGGTGCAACCATGAACAAGAAGACCATTGAAGATATCGACGTGAGAGGCAAGCGCGTGCTGGTGCGCGTGGATTTCAACGTGCCACAGGATGAAACGGGAAAAATCACCGATGACCGGCGTATCCGTGCCGCGCTACCCACCATCCAGTACCTGATAAACCAGGGTGCGAAGGTCATCCTTGTCTCGCATCTGGGACGCCCCAAAGGCAAACCCGAAGACAGGGAGAAGTTCACCCTGAAGCCTGTCGCCGAGCGATTGAGCGAGCTGCTGGGCAAGCCTGTGCCCCTCGCCCCTGATTGTGTGGGACCAGAAGTGGAGAAGATGGTGCAGGCGATGAAGGATGGCGACGTTCTGCTGCTGGAGAACGTACGCTTCCATCCCGAGGAAGAGAAGAATGACCCCGAGTTTGCCAAACAGCTCGCCTCGCTGGCAGAGGTGTATGTCAACGATGCTTTCGGTACGGCACACCGCGCTCATGCGTCCACCGAAGGGGTCACCAAATATCTGCCCGGCGTCGCTGGCTACCTGATGCAGAAAGAGATTGAATACCTGGGCGGCGCGCTGGCGAACCCCAAACGTCCCTTCATCGCGGTGCTGGGTGGCGCGAAAGTGAAAGATAAAATCCCCGTCATCGAGAACCTCGTGAGCAGGGTGGACAAACTCATCATCGGTGGCGGTATGGCATACACCTTCCTGAAGGCACAAGGCAAGGAAATCGGACAGTCGCTGCTGGATGCCGACTCGCTGGACTTCTGCCGCGAGATGCTGGCGAAGGCGGGCGATAAAATCCTACTGCCTGTAGACGTGGTGGTTGCTGATGGCAACCCCTTTGAGAAGGGACCCGACGCCGTGCAAACAAAGGTAGTGTCGGTGGACGCCATCCCAGCCGACTGGCAGGGCGTGGACATCGGTCCCGAGACCCAGAAGCTGTTCGCCGAGGCGGTGAAAGGTGCGGGAACGGTCGTGTGGAACGGACCGATGGGCATCTTCGAATTCGAGAAGTTTGCCGTTGGAACGCGAGCGATGGCGCAGGCTCTGGCGGACTCCGGCGCGGTAACCATCGTGGGCGGTGGCGATTCCGCCGCGGCGGTGGAGCAGCTGGGCTTTGCCGACAAGATGACGCATATCTCCACCGGCGGTGGCGCGTCGCTGGAGTTCCTCGAGGGCAAGGTTCTGCCCGGCGTGGCGGCGCTGCAGGATAAGTAGCGTCTGTATGCACACAACTCCGGAGGGCGAAGCTTCTGGTGAGCCGACCTCCTCCCGATATCCCCGCGGATGGGAAAGGTCTACGGCTCGATGGGAGCCTCGCCCTCCAGTGGGTTACAATGCTCCGATTCCCCCTGTTCTGCTTGACATCCGGCAAATCTGGGCATATAATAACATGGTGAGTTTGTTCTGGCACTGCAGTCACAAACTCACTCTCATTCCAATACGGTATCACTTCGTTGCGAATACAGGAGGATAGGAGGCAGCGATGCATTTGACAATACGAGCGGGATGCAAGAATGCTGCTCTGTTTGCGTCTGCGCTGTTCGCGTTGCTAGCCGTCTCACGAGCGCATGCCGCTGAAGCCATCGAACTTCCCCCCTTCGGACCGACTGAGCGTTTGGTGCTCTGGGTGGTGCTGCTGTTCGCGTTGCTGGCGATTGGCTTCGGCTTGTGGCTCCGCGCGTGGACGCTGAAGCTGAGCCCCGGTAATGAGAAGATGCAGGAGGTCGGGCGTGCCATTCAGGACGGTGCGTATGCCTACCTGAAACGGCAGGCGAAGACCATGATCTGGTTTGTGCTGCTCATCACGGTGGGCTTGTGGTTATTGTACACGCCCGTTTACTCCGACAAGCCCATCCTCGCCGTCGGCGTGGCGATAGCCTTCTTTATGGGCGTTGCCGCGTCGTACTTCGCCGGCGTGGTGGGGATGGACATGGCGGTGAAGGGCAACATGCGCACCGCCAACCAGGCGCTGACCACCTTTAAGGGTGCGCTGGAGACCGCCTTCCGCGCGGGCGCGGTTTCGGGCATGGCAACCGTCGGTCTGGGATTGCTCGGCGCGATTACCATCTTCCTGCTGTTTAAGGAAGATGCGATGAAGGTGCTGGTAGGCTTCGGGTTCGGCGGTAGCCTTGCCGCACTGTTCATGCGCGTGGGTGGCGGTATCTACACTAAAGCCGCCGACGTAGGTGCGGACCTGGTCGGTAAGGTAGAAGCCGGTATCCCCGAAGACGACCCGCGCAACCCCGCCACCATCGCCGACAACGTGGGTGACAACGTGGGTGACTGCGCAGGTATGGCGGCGGACGTGTTTGAGTCCTACGAGGTCACCCTCGTGGCGGCGATTATTCTGGGCGCCGCAACCGCCAGTGTCCTGACCGGTCCATCGGTGCTCAAGCTCATTGTGTACGCCCTGCTGGTGCGTGCGGTAGGCGTCATCGCCTCCATTATCGGCGTGCTGGGCGTGCGTGGCGCAGACCGCGAGGACCTCGACCCGATGCGCCCTATCAACGTGGGCTTCAACATCTCATGGTGGGTCGCTCTGGCAGGCTTCGCGTTGGTCAGCTACTTCCTGATGAACGACATCGCCCTCAAGCCGGAGCTGGGCGGCACGCAGGTGGAATGGTGGCGATTCTTCCTCGCCAACGCCGCCGGTCTGGTGATGGCGCTATTGATCGAACGCCTCACGGAGTACTTCACCTCCACGCAAAAGAAGCCCGTTACCGAAATCGCTTACTCATCCAAGACCGGTCCCGCCACCATGATTATCGAAGGCTTTGCCACCGGTTTGGAGAGTAGCGTGTGGGCGGTGGGCGCGATCGTGATTGCGCTGTTGCTGCCGCTGTTTATCTTCCCGCCGGCGTTGTTCGGTGGCACGATACTCTCCTTCTATGGTATCGCGCTGACCGGTTTGGGACTGCTGGCGACCACGGGCTTCATTCTGGCAATGGACACCTTCGGTCCCATCTCCGACAACGCCAACGGCATCTTCGAGATGTCCGGCGCGCTGAAGGAGCAGAAAGTGGTACCCGGACAGTTGAGCGGTGACCGCATCGTGCACCGTCTGGACTCGGTGGGTAACACCACCAAAGCGTTGACCAAAGGTTTCGCCATCGCTACCGCGGTAGTGGCGGCAACGGCGTTGTTCCACTCCTTCGTGGAAGACGCCCGCCTGTATGACCCCGAGATGACCCGCAACACGGTACAGGGCCTGCCCATCGACCTGCCGGAAATCTTCATCGGCTTGTTGATTGGTGGCGCGGCGCCGTTCCTGTTCTCGGCGTTCTCCATCAAAGCGGTGGGACGTGCCGCCTTTGAGCTGATTGAAGAGGTGCGTCGGCAGTTCCGCGAGCGACCGGGCATCATGGCGGGTACCGAGAAACCCGACTACGGACGCAGTGTGGCTATCGTGACCGCCGCTGCCCAGAAGGAGCTGTTGGGACCCGGCGTGCTGGCAATCGCTTTGCCGGTGCTGGTCGGCTTCGGCATGGGCTTCAGCGACCCGATTAAGGGCGCGCAGGCGCTGGGTGGTTATCTCGCGGGCGCAATCCTCACCGGGCAGCTGATGGCGGTGATGCTGGCGAACTCTGGCGGTGCTTGGGACAACGCCAAGAAGAAGATCGAAGACGGCTTGTTCGGTGGTAAGGGTACCGATTTCCACAAGGCTGCCGTCATCTGCGATACGGTCGGCGACCCGTTCAAGGATACTGCCGGTCCCGCGCTGAACCCGCTCATCAAGGTCATGAACCTGGTGGGCATCCTGATTGCACCGGTAGTTATTCAGCCCATCGGCGCCGCTGCCCGTGCGGCCATTGTGCTGGTGGCTCTGGCGGCGCTGGCGTTCGCGGTCTACTGGAGCAAGCGAGGCTCCATCGTGGAGCAGGTAGAAACGGCAGCAGCAACCGCTCCTGTTCCTACGCCCGGCAAAGACGGGTAAAGCAAGCATCTGCAAAGGGCGAGCAGGTGACCTGCTCGCCCTTTTTTAGTCATAAGAGGATACGATGGAAAGGCTGGTGCAAC
>JAPWUZ010000015.1 GCA_028275265.1 Armatimonadota bacterium
TACCAGATATCTCTCACCAGAAGATTGCCACCATCTGTTAGTTCGTAGCTTAATTCATTGTTGCTGGAAGCGCCGCTGAACACTGCCACCTGCTTTGCCCCAGCTACCTTGAACCCGACCTTGCAGTCGGCATGGTTCATGTTGAAAAAGAGAACCTGCATGTTCTGCAGCCGGCTGACAAATACTCCCGCTCGCTGTGCACCGCCGACGTTCAACTGGTCGGCAACAAGACGCGCTCCACGCTGGTCACCGCCCCGCACGACCAGCCCATCCGCCTTACCAGCGCCGTCCATCGCCAGGTCGTATATCACGGCGTGAGTGGGTGCCTGCACGAGCAGTATCGGTGCCTGCCCCTCTGCGCTCCAGCGCAATACCGTCTTGCCACCGTCTCCGACGATGCATAAACGGCTTCGCGGAGGAACCATCAGCGTGCGGTCTATCGTGTATACCCCCGCTGGCAGATGCAGTACAGGTCGCTCTCCCTTGGAACGTGCCGCCTGTTCGATCGCCTTCTGTATCTCCTGCGCAGACGCACCTGCACGAATCTCGATGACCTTCTGCCTCTCTGCGCGCGGCACCCCCAACGGTGGAGGAGAATTGACTCTTACGGAGGTATAGGATACCACCCTGTCCCCCAGACGAAAAGCGGTGGGTTTCGCCTCGATGGCATCCTTCACGGTGAAAACATTGCCGATAGATAAAAAACCCGCGTCTGGACGCACTCGAACGACAGGAGCTTTTCGGGTCAGGAACACATTATCCAGAAGGAGGAGGGGACCGTTATTATATATCTCAATGGGCACCGATTGCGGCTCCACCACCGTATTGCCCTGAATAGTCACGTTTCCGCACGCCCCAATCCACCCTGCGACAAAGAACGCCCGTGAACCCTGAGAGAAGTTTTGGCGAATGCTGAAGTAGCCCGTGTTTCCCATACTGATGTCTGCGCTGGAGGAACGGCGGAAAATGCTCTCGTAGACGTGGAAGTTGCCTGCCCCAAAGGCGTTGGTAATTCCCAGATGGCATGCCTCGAACAGGCAGTGCCAGATGAACCAGTCTAACGAGTTGAAGTTCTGGATACTGATGCCAGCCTGACCGCAGCGCACGAAGCGACAGCGGGCCACCACTGTTTCCGCCACCCCCTGCGTATCCATTCTGCCTGCTTCGATGCCAAAGCCGACATCCTGGAAGACCATATCTGCGAATTCGTTATAGGTCACAAAATGGGGAGCGCAGAGTATCGCCGTCTTTGCCTTACCTCTACCGTCCAGCGTGAGCCGCCCCATGCGAGCATACCAGGCATCATATCGCACCATCACGCCGTCGCGCTCACCGTCCCAGACCAGACGCACCACGTCGGGATGCTCGCCGAGGATGGAGATATGCATGGACTCAGCGTGCGATTCTCTGTTCACCTCTAGAGAGCGGGTGATGCGGTAGGTACCTGCAGGCAGATAGAGCACAGCCGCTTTGCTATCGGGAGGGCGGAGGGCATCCAGTGCACGCTGCAGCGCTGCGGTATCATCGGACCTCCCGTCGCCAGCCGCGCCGAAGTTCCTTTTCACATCCAGCCAGCTGGCAAAGGGACCGAAAAAGTGAGCATCGTTCGTCGGCTTCGGCAATGGCATGGCAATTGCCTCTTTTCTTCAAGCACGCCTGTAACAGACGTTATACTCTTCCTGCAATCCGCTCGCGCATTCCCGAAAAGAAGAGGTGCACCAGTATCATATGCACGTCCTCGATCTGTTGCATGTTCTCGCAGGGCACGATGATGCTTTCGTGCGCGATAGCCGCCAGTTTGCCGCCGCGGTAGCCGGTTAACCCGATGGTGTATGCACCCTGCTCCTTCGCTGCCTCCACCGCCCGCAGTACGTTCGGCGAGTTGCCGCTGCCGCTGATGGCAATCAGCACGTCGTCCTTGCCCAGCCAGGTGCGTACCTGAGGCGCGAAGACGTTGGTGTAGTCGGTGTCGTTCGCCCATGCAGTGATGATGGAAATGCTGTCGGTAAGAGCAAGGCACCGGAAGGGCTTTCCAAACAGGTCATACAGGCACTTCTGAAAGTCGTTTGCAATGTGCGACGCAGTGGACGCGCTTCCCCCGTTGCCCACCAGCGCCAGCGTGCCCCCCCGCTGATACAGGTCTACCAGACGTAAAACGATGCTCTCCACCTGCTCAACGGGAACCTGCGCCACAAGATGCTGCACCGTGTCCAGATACCCGGTAAGGTACGTCTTTAACATGCGTGTCCTCCGCTCCAGAGTCTACCGCCATTATACCTTACCAGCGCATCGATTTAGCGCACCGAGACCTCCAGACGCTCATCACCTCTGCGTCTTCAGTTGCTTCTTCCACTCGTTAATCTTCAGCAGTGCCTCCAGCGGCGAGAGGGTGGTCACATCCATCTTCTCCAGCTCTTCGATAATGGGGTGTTTCTCCGCCTCAAAGAGGGTCAGCTGCAGCTTCTGTTTCTGGACCTTCACGCTGGAAACCGCCTCGGCGTCGGGGGCAATCGCGCTCGCCATGCCGCCGCGCTGGGAGGACTGCCGCTCCAGCTCGCGCAGAATCTCCTGCGCCCGCGCCACCACCTCTGGCGGCACTCCCGCCATTCGCGCCACCTGAATACCGTAACTCCTATCCGTGCCGCCGGGCAGCACCTTGTGCAGCCAGATAATCTGCTCGCCCTGCTCCTTCACCGCCACGCGATAGTTGCGCACGCCCGGCATCAGGTTCGCCAGCTCGTTGAGGTAGTGATAGTGCGTAGCAAACAGCGTCTTACAGCCAATCTGCACCAGCGCCTCCGCCACCGCCCACGCAATCGCCAGACCGTCATAGGTGCTGGTGCCCCGCCCAATCTCGTCCAGCACTACCAGACTGCGCTCGGTGGCGTGGTTCAGGATGGTGGCGGTCTCGGTCATTTCTACCATAAAGGTCGACTGCCCGGTGGCGAGTTCGTCATGCGCACCCACGCGGGTGAAGATGCGGTCTATCAGAGCAATCTCCGCCTCATCCGCCGGCACGAAACTGCCTATGTGCGCCATCAGGCAAATCAGCGCGACCTGCCGCAGGTAGGTGCTTTTGCCGCTCATGTTGGGGCCGGTCAGCACGATCATGCGCTGCTCATCGTCCAACACGCAGTCGTTGGGGATGAAAGTCTGCATGCCGAAGCGCTCCACCACCGGGTGTCTGCCGTTGCGGATGCAGATGTGCGTGCCCGAATGCACCACCGGACGGTGATAGTCGTTGCGCACGGCGACCTCCGCGAAGTTCGCCAGCACGTCCAGTTCCGCCACCGCGCGGGCGATGTCCAGTATCTCGGGGGCGTGCAGCGCCACCTCCTCCCGCACCATGCCGAACAGTTCCTGTTCCAGTATCAGCGCGCGCTCCTCCGCCCCTGTGATTTGCGCCTCCATCTCCTTCAGCTCGGGCGTGATGAACCGTTCGCCGTTGACGGTGGTCTGCTTGCGCAGGTAGTCAGCGGGCACTTTGGAGAGGTGCGGCTTGGAGACCTCGATGTAATAGCCGAAGACCGCGTTGTAACCCACCTTCAGCGAAGGGATGCCCGTGCGTTCGCGCTCGCGCAGCTCCAGCTCCGCAATCCACTGCTTTCCTTCCCGTTGCGCGCGGCGGATGGCGTCCAGCTCGGCGTGAAAGCCATCGCGGATGACGCCGCCGTCCTTCAGCGTGGCGGGCGGGTCGTCCACAATGGCGCGGGCGATGAAGCCCACCAAATCGGGCATACCCCGAATGGCTTCGCGCAGGTGTTGCAGGCGGGGTGTTTGCACCGGCTGTAGCGCGGCGTGAAGCTCGGGCAGCACCTGCAGGGACTGCCTCAACGCCGCCAAATCGCGTGGCGATGCCACCCCCGTTGCGATGCGCGATGTCAACCGTTCTAAATCGCCCAGCCTGCCCAGCTGGTGGCGCACCTCCTCGCGGGTGAGTGAGTCGTTCACCAGCTCCTGCACGCACTGCAGGCGCGTTTCTATGGCTTCGATGTCCTGCAGCGGCTCATCCAGCCAGCGGCGCAGCAGGCGCGCGCCCATGGCGGTGCGGGTCATGTCCAGCACCTCGATGAGCGTGCCCTTGCGCGAGCCATCTACCAGCGAGCGGGTAAGCTCGAGATTGCGCCGCGCCGCGGCATCCAGATACATGAAGTTGTCGACCGAGTAGGTGGAAAGCGTGCGGATGTGCTGCAGGGCGGAGACCTGATTGCGCTTCAGATAACGCAGCACCATCGCCGCCGCCTCCAGACCGACCGAGTAGTCCTCACACCCAAAACCGCGCAGGGATTGCGTCTGGAAGTGTTGCAGCAACAGCTGGCGGGCATCGCGGCGGTCGGCATACTCCTGCGGGTCGTACAGGGTGACGGTGGCGTTGCAGGCTTCCTCGATCGCCGCCGCCAAATCGGTGGCATCTTTGGGCACCAGGCACTCCGCCGGTTGCAGGCGCACAATCTCCTGCACGATGCGCGCGAGGCTTAACTCCCCGCGTATCTCGGTGGCGAGAAACTCACCGGTAGAGACATCCACCACGCCCAGCCCTGACAGCTTTTCGCCCGCCACCGCTGCCACGAGATAGTTGTTGCTGCGCTCCTCCAGCATGGAGTCTTCCAGCACGGTGCCGGGCGTCAGCACACGGGTCACCTTGCGCTTGACCAGCCCCCTCGCGAAGCGGGGGTCTTCCATCTGGTCCATCAGCGCGACTTTGTATCCCTTCTGCACCAGCCGGGCGACGTAGCGCTCCACGGCGTGGTAGGGCACGCCCGCCATCGGCACGCGCCCGTTCTTGCCGTCATCGCGCCCCGTCAGCACAATCTCCAGCTCGCGTGCGGCGATTTCGGCATCCTCACCGTACAGCTCGTAAAAATCGCCCACGCGCATCATCAGCAACGCTTCCGGGTACTCCGCCTTCGCCCGGAAGTACTGCTGCAACATGGGGGTTTGAGGTTGAATGGTTCTCGACATGTTTACACGTGCTATACTGCTAGTCTCCTGCCGCGGATGATGGGCTTTCCCCAGAAGATGGCTGGGTTCACCGTAATCCGCTGAAGCAAGGCTTCTTCATCCAGTGGACGCCCTTCCATACCTATCACCTATCAGGATTATACCAGAGGTCGTAGTTTGCTTCCACCGGCACTGGGATGACACCGTCGCCGTCGGGTGGTATAATATCCGTAACGCCGAGCAAATGGCGGTGGTGCCGCGCATGTCCGTGCTGTCGGAGATTTTCAAAGGCTATCATCACTCCCTGCTCTTCTCGCGAGAGCGGTTCGAGCATCTCTACCGTGACCGGCTGGAGAACGGTTGCGACTTCTATCACCGCTTCTTCCACCGCCTGATTATCCCCTTCCACGACCGCTTCCGCTCCGAAAGCGTGCGCCGCCACCTGCGCGAGATGGCAGAACGCCTCTTCGACACCGACAAAATCGACTTCGTCGCTATCGACGGTACCTGCACCCGCGACGCCTTTCAGGACTTCGTGGTCTTTTTCGGTGGGGCATACGGCGCGAAAGGCTCGGTGCGGCTCAAAAGCGACCCGCCCGTAGTGCAATACGAGCGGTGGGACATGAACCGCGATGTGTCCCTCGTGGCTTACGTGCCTGTGCCCTTCGCCAGCATCGAAGACGTGAGCAATGCTGACGTGCAGGAGACCTTCGTGGTCTCCGACCACGACCGGGTGAACCTCTCGAACATCCATCTCAGCCTGATGCAGCTGGCAGAGATATACCTCGCCTACTCCGTCGCCAGCGCGAGCGCGACCGACTACCCGCGCCTCATCATGCTCGACCAGTCGCTCAGCGGGCTGATGGCGGCGGTATCGCACGGTGCAGGCACGCAGCTCGCAGGCTACCCCTACGACCGCCGCGCGCTGGATGCCTTCGACATCCGCGTGGCGTTCGCCCATCCCATCTCGCGCGAACTGCAGGTGCCCTCCACCAAGCGGTTCGGGCGGCACCTCGCGGTGCTGGCGGAGTTTCATCACCGCAACGCGCAAAGCTTGCCTCTGGACGACCTGCGCCGCAGCCTGAACCTTTCGGAAGCGGAGCTGCACAGTGCCACCGGTATCCTGATGGGCAAGCCCGTCCCACTGTGCGAAACGGACGGTCAGGGCAACCTGCGCACACGTTATCCGTGCCGCGACTCGTGGCGCTACACCGTCAGTCTGTTCGAAAGCATCTGCGAACGGCTCTTTGTGGACAAAGACCCCTCCGCGCTGGTGTACGAAACCCCCGACCCCGACGACCCCACGGTGCGCCGTCAGCGGTGGATGTCGCCCGAAGATGTGCACTTCCTCACCGCGGTGGGTCTGCGTGCGCTCATCGAAAAGTGCTGGGAGCGCAACATCCTGCTGGTGGGCATCGTCAAAGACTCGGAGTCGCGCTACCTCACGCGCAACTACCTGGGCGTGATGAAGCATCTGGGCGTGTATCCCGAACTGCAGCAGATGAAAATCGCGCCGCTGCCCTGGACAGACCGCATCTTTCTGGAAACGGTACCGCTATATTGCGACACCTCGCTGGAGGCGCCGTGGAGCACCATTGAGTTCGACTCGGTGTTCCGGACGCTGCGGTTGGGGCGCGATGAGGTCACGGGCGAACTCACCATCATCGGCACGCCGAGCCGGGTCGGCGAGATTGTCTCCCCCGAGCGGCTCTTCCTGCGCTCGCTGGCGCAGTTCTATCTGGATCGGCGCAAAAACACCCCGCTTGCCGGACACGTCATCTTTCTGGACCGCCTGGCTATGCCCAAATGGGACAAAGCCGCCCTGTCGCACGAGTTCGTGGTCAGCAACCCGCGCGTGGGTACCATCAAGCCCCTGCTCTACCCCGACCGCGACGCCGAGAACCCCGTGCAACAGGTGATGATGTACCTGCTGGACGTCCTCACCCGCAATCACTTCCCGGAGGTCATCGGCTATCCCGACCCGATGCACAAGGCGGACTGGGGGGCGAAGACGGTCGGTAAACGCGCCCGCGAGCTGATACTCAGCAGCGAAATCCCGTTCCACTCCAACCCTATCGCCAAGACATTGCGCCGACTGCGTGAGGAGAACCCACGATGAAGGAGAGATGGCAATGATTACCTTTGTGAAAGGTCTGGAAGGCACGCTCATCCGGATGCAGGAGGACCCGGAAGCGCGCTACGAGTTCGAAATCTGGTTCGACTACACACGGCAGGCGATGAACCTGATTCGTGAGGGCGCGCTGCTGGCGGTGCCCAACTTCGCCTCCGAAGCGGCAGCCAGCCATCGCTCCATCCTTGAAGTGGTCTCTATCCTGCCTTTGCATTACGGGCTGGGAGATAATCCGCAGGGCTACCCCGGTTTCGTGGTGGAGGCGGCACGCAGCGCGGCGCGGGACTGGGAGGAGCAGGAACACGAACCCACCGAAGACGTAACCAAAATCCGTTGTATCGCCATCCCCACCAATCTGGAGATTGTGGAGCGCAACGGCATAACGGAGTTGCAGGAAGAGAGCAACCTGCCCATGATCGGCGCGAAGGCGTTGCTGCTGGACACACCCTCCACCGAATACGTGCTGAACAGCGGACTGCCGGTGGGCGTTCCCACATTCACCGTGGGCAATCTGGTACGCGACCCGCAGGTGGGAGTCAAAATCTCGGCAGAAGACCTGCTGCGCACGCACTTCGCCATCTTCGGTTTCACCGGCGCGGGCAAGTCGAACCTGGTTAGCACACTGGTGGACAAAGTAATGCAGGCGTATACCCTAATGGAACCGCCGCCCGACACCCCGCGCGAGAACGTGAAGGTGGTGCTGTTTGACCTGATGAGTGAGTACAGCGTGCTGCTGGCGGACTGGCTGGTGAAAGCGCCTGATGCCGCGCTGCTGGTGCTGACCGAAGAGACCCTGCCCGAAGATGTGCTGCAGTTCATGGAACAGCCCTCCAACGAGACTTTCAGCCAGGCGCTGACTGCGCTGACACAGACCACCCTGTATCCCCGTGCGCTGATTGGCAGGCGCAGCGACTTCCGCTTCGCGTGGCGACGGCTGCTCAACCCCAAGAGCGCACGGCTGCACCTCTACCGCGAAAAGCCCCCGTCGTTGGGCAGGCTGGTGGAACGGCACTGGCAACCGCGCGGCACGCTGGGCAGGAACGACGCCGCCATCCGACAGGCGGTGCGCAACTGGGTCATCACCCACTACGATACCCCCTTCGACGAAGCCAACGCCCGCAAACTCAACGACTGGATCGACGAGATGTTCGAGAACGGCTTGCTGACCACCAACGACGCCCGTGAGGCATTCACCGCGCTGCGCGCCGCCGTCGAGGAGGCACACCGCCGCTACATCAGCCTGCGACACGTCAACGACGCTTACCAGATGACGCTGGGCGACCTGATAACGCGCCTGAACGACCCACATACCTCCGGCTTATATGTGGTACAATCGCATGACCCCGACCGCTTGCGCGACTTCGCCGCCATGCTGGGCGACGTGATGTTCGAGAACCGGCGCAAGAGCGGCAAGATTAGCCCGCTGGTGGTGTTCATCTTCGACGAGGCGGATGAGTTCATCCCCCAGCGGCGCGAAGGGGCGGACGACAGCTACGCGCGCTCCCGCTTCGTGGTGATGACTCTGGCGCGACGAGGACGAAAGTTCGGTCTCGGAATCGGTATCGCCACCCAGCGCGTGCGCTACCTGGATACCAGCATCATGGCGCAGCCCCATACCTATTTCGTCAGCAAGATGCCGCGCCAGTCCGACCGACAGGCGATTGCGGAAGCCTTCGGCATCGCCGAGGAGATGTTCGCGCAGACCTTCAAGTTCAAAAAGGGCGACTGGCTGCTGATGAGCCACGACGCCATTGGGCTGGAAGCCGTACCCGTGCCCATCCACTGCGAGGACGCTAATCAGCGCGTGGAAGCCTTCCTGAACCAGCTCAAGAGCGAGTGGCAGCGATCACGCGAGGTGGCGCGCACCCGCGAGTGAGCCACGTGCTGACAGCTTCGTGTTACCAGATTCTGGTATAATCTTGGGCAGAGAGGCGTTTATGGGGCGGTGAGGGACACGGTTCTGGTCATCGGGGCAAGTGGAATGCTGGGACAGGACATCTGCGCCCGCTGTGCACCTTACTTTTCGCTGGTCACCGCGGCGCGGCGTGCGGGGGATTTCACGCTGGACATCACCGATACCGCCGCCGTACGGCGCGTGGTCAGCCAGGTCGCCCCTGACATAGTGATACTGTGTGCGGCATACACGGACGTGGACGGCTGCGAATACTGTCCCGAAGAGGCGTACCGCACCAACGCCTTTGGCGCGGCGAACGTGGCGTCCGCCTGCGCAGATACCGGGGCGCGGCTGCTGTTCATCAGCACCGATTTCGTGTTTGACGGCAGCAAGCGCAGTGGCTACACCGAGTGGGACACACCCCGCCCGCTGAATGTGTACGGCGCGAGCAAGCTGGCGGGCGAAGAATGGATACGTCACACGTGCCCGCGCCACTGGATTGTGCGCACGGCGTGGCTCTACGGTACGGGGGGAAAGTGCTTCCCGCGTACCATCCTGAACTCCGCCCGAGAGGGCAAGCCGCTGCGCGTGGTGAATGACCAGGTGGGTTCGCCCACGTTCACGCGGGACTTGGCGGACGTGTTACTGCAGATGGTGCAGAAGGCGGTTCCCTACGGCACTTACCACGCCGTGAACAGCGGCTCCGCCACGTGGTACGAACTGGCTTGTGAGACGATGCAGCTGGCGCGAGAACGCGGGTCGCTTGCGGCAGAGGTGCCCATCACACCGATTAGCAGCCGCGAGTGGTTGTCACCGACGCAGCGCCCTGCGTACTCGGTGCTGGCAATGGAACGGTTGCGCTGGGCAGGTATCCCTCTGCCCCGACACTGGAAAGAGGCGTTGAAAGATTTCATGTACCGTTTGGACGAATGAGGTGAGCAATGGACTGGGATCACACATTGAATCTGCCGAAAACCTCCTTCCCGATGAAGGCGGAGTTAGTGAAGCGAGAGCCGCAGTTCCAGCGGTTCTGGCAGGAACAGGACATCTATCATAAGGCACTGGAGAAACCCGCCCCGCGCGGTCTGTTTATCCTGCATGACGGTCCCCCCTACTCCAACGGGGACATCCACATGGGGCACGCTCTCAACAAGACATTAAAGGACATCATCGTGAAGTTCCGCATGTTACAGGGCTATCGGTCGCCATTCGTGCCCGGCTGGGATAATCACGGCATGCCCATCGAAAACGAGGTCACCAAAGAGTTCCGGCGCAAGGGCGAAAAGCCCGACAAGGTCACCCTGCGCAAGCGTTGCCGCGAGTACGCGGCGCACTTCGTCAACCGGCAGCGCGAGCAGTTCCAGCGATTGGGCTGTATCGGCGACTGGGAGAACCCCTACCTCACCATGTCCTACGAGTTCGAAGCCACGCTGGTGCGTGTGTTCGGCGAGCTGGTGGAGCGGGGCTATATCTATCGCGGGCTGAAGCCGGTGCTGTGGTGCCCGGTGTGCGAGACCGCACTGGCGGATGCAGAGATCGAGTACCACACGCACACCTCGCCATCCATCACGGTGCGCTTTGCCCTGAAGGAAGATCCCGGCGGCGTCTTCCCCGTAGAAGACGGAAAGCAGGCATACATCCTTATCTGGACGACCACTCCCTGGACCATCCCGTCCAACCTGGCGGTGGCGGTACACCCTGCGGAGCCGTATGCCATCGTGGAAACGGACGGGGCGCAGTACCTGCTGGCAGAGGCGTTGGTGGAAAGCACCATGTCCCGCATCGGCGCGAAGGAGTACCGCGTGGTGCGCACGGTGCCGGGCAATCAGCTTTCGGGGCTGGTGTTCCAGCATCCGCTCTACGGGCGCGAGTCGCCGGTGGTGTTCGCCGACTACGTGACCATGACCGAAGGTACCGGCGTGGTGCATATCGCGCCCGGGCACGGCGAGGAGGACTTCCACACCGGTCAGGAGTACGGCTTGCAGGTGCTGTGTCCGGTGGACGTGCAGGGCAAGTTCACCGCCGAGGTGGGCGAGCGCATCGCGGGCAAACATGTGCGCGACGCCGACGCGGAGATTATCGAATGGCTGCGGGAACAGGGCGCGCTGATGGCGCACGAGCCTTACGAACACCAGTATCCCTACTGCTGGCGCTGTCACTCCCCCCTGTTGTTCCGAGCGACGGTGCAGTGGTTCATGAACATCGACCACAACAACCACCGCCAGCGGTGTCTTGAAGCGATCGACCGCGTCAAGTGGTTCCCGCCGCAGAGCATCAACCGCATCCGCAGCATGGTGCAGGGACGCCCCGACTGGTGCCTCAGCCGCCAGCGGGCGTGGGGCGTGGGCATCCCCGCTTTCTACTGCAAGGCGTGCGGCGAGGTGCTGCTGGAGCCTGCCCTCATCGCCCGCATCGCCGACGAGGTGGAGAAGGCAGGCAGCGACGTGTGGTTCGAGAAGCCTGCGGAGTTCTTCCTGCCTGAAGGCATCCGGTGCCCGAAGTGCGGCAACACCACCTTCGACAAAGAGGACGATATTCTGGACGTGTGGTTCGACAGCGGCTGCACGCACCGCGCCGTGCTGGAGAAGCGGCCGGAACTGCGCTGGCCCTCCGACGTGTATCTGGAAGGCTCCGACCAGCACCGCGGCTGGTTCAACTCCAGCCTGATGATTGCCGTCGCCACGAAGGACGACGCCCCCTATCGCGCGGTCATCACGAACGGCTGGATGCTGGACGGCGAGGGGCGCGCCATGCACAAGTCCTGGGGCAACGTCATCAGCCCGCTGGAGGTCATCAACAAGTACGGGGCGGACGTGCTCAGGCTGTGGGTGTCCAGCTGCAACTACTTCGAGGACGTACGACTGTCCTTCGAGATTCTGGACCGCACCGCCGAGGCGTACCGGCGCATCCGCAACACCATCCGCTTCCTGCTGGGGAATCTGTACGACTACGACCCCGCGCAGCACCGCGTGGTGGAGAGCCAGATGTTGCCGCTGGACCAGTGGGCAATGGCGCGCACGCGCAAACTGCTCGCGGACTGTGTCGCTGCCTACGAGGTCTACGAGTTCCACCGCGTGTACCAGAACGTGCATAACTTCTGCGTGGTGGACATGAGTGCGTTCTATCTGGACGTGCTGAAAGACCGCCTGTACTGTTCGCCGCCCACCTCGCACGAACGTCGCTCCGCGCAGACCGTGTTGCACTTCATTGTGCAGACGCTGGCACAGCTGCTCGCGCCCATTATCACGCATACCGCCGAGGAGGTATGGCAGGCTCTGCCCGGAGAGAACAAAGCGTTGAGCGTACTGCTCTCGCAGCTGCCAGAAGACCCCTTCTCGGTACACGATGCGGCGATGCTGGAACGTTGGGAGCCGGTGCTGGCAGTGCGGGAGACGGTGAATAAGGCGCTGGAACAGGCGCGCCAGTCGGAGATGATTCGCCGCTCGCAGGAAGCCGCTCTGCATATCAAAATGGACGACGAAACCTGGAGCGCACTCAAGCCCTTCTTCGCCGACCTGTCCACCCTGTACATGGTGTCGTCGGTAGAGGTGGAGCAGTGGGATGAAGAAGAGGTGTCGGTGACGGTGCGTAAAGCCGAGGGCGAGAAGTGCCCGCGCTGCTGGCAGATTCGCACCGATATCGGTACGGACGCCGAGTATCCCGACCTGTGCGCGCGCTGCGCCGCTGCGGTGAGAGCCATCGGATGAAGATGTGGTTCTTTGCTGCCACCTTGCTGATTATCGCGCTGGATCAGGTCAGCAAGTGGTGGATACAGTGGCATCTTGCGCCCGGCCAATCGGTACCGGTTGTGCCGGGCGTGCTGCAGTTCACACTCTCGTTTAACTCGGGCATCGCTTTCGGGCTGTTCCCGCAGTTCGGAAAGGCGTTCCTGTGGGTATCGCTCGCGCTGGTGACGGCAGTACTGGTATACTACCTGCGCTTGCGCCATGCCTGCGCATGGACGACCACCATCGCCAGTCTTCTCGTGGGCGGCGCGCTGGGGAACGTGCTGGACAGGGTACGACTGGGACATGTGGTGGACTTTATCGATTTCCACGTGTTTCCGGTGTTCAACGTGGCGGATACGGCGGTAACATGCGCGACCATCCTGTGGATTGTCCGGCACTGGGTGCTGCTATCTGCCGGGCAAGATGCTCAGAGTGAAACCTGAAGAACGCCGGCTACAGTCTCCACCACCTCCTCCACGCTGATTCTCTTCATGCACTCTCTGTCGTGCACACACCGCACGGCAGTGCATCCGACGCATGGCTCGTTGTGGCGGATGATAACGTGCCCCTCGCCGAAGGGGCCGGTATACGCAGGGTCACTGATGCCATAAAGGGCAACCACCTTCGTACCCATCGCCGCGGCGATATGCATGGGACCGCTATCAGCGGTGATTAACAGACGGAGCAAGGGCATGAGCGCGGCGGTTTGCAGTATCGTCAGTTTTCCAGTAAGCATTAGGGGATGAGTCCGGCAGCCCGCGAGTATCTGCTGGGCTAAGAGTAAATCACCTCTGCCTCCAATCACCACGCACCGCACACCCCTTTCAGCCAGCGCATCGCACACCCGGGCAAAACGGTCGGCAAACCACTGCCGGTGCTCGCGGCTCGCGCCCGGATGTATACCCACGAGAGGCGTTTCACCGTCCCACCCTGCCTGACGGAGCTCGCGCTTGGCGGTTTGCACGTCCCCGAAAGAAGGGTGAAGGCGAGGACGGTAATCGGCGGTATCACAACCGAGCAGCTTCACCACATCGCGAAAGTGCTCCAGCGTTTCGTGACGCGAAGGATTATGGGGCACGAAAGCCGTATACAGCCGCTGGAACTTGCGTTTGCGCCTGACCCCCACTCGCAGCGCAATGCCTCCAAGCCATGCGTGCAGCACCATGTCCGCACTGTCGTCGAGTATCACGGCGAGGTCGAACCGCCCCTTGCGAAGCCGAAGGATGAACCGCAGTTTGCCCCACAGCCCCTGATGGGTCGGACGTACCCACAGTTCGTCGATACCCGGAAAGTTGCGCAGCACCTCTGCCGCTCGCTCGCCCACCTCCACGCAGAGATAAGCATCCGCAAACCGCCGACGCAGGCAATACAGCGCCGCCGTACTGTTCACCACATCACCGATATGCTCACGCAGGAAGATGAACACACGCGAAGGCTGGCATTCCAATGGTTCCCTACCCCGCTAATTCTTTTTCGAACGTCTGCTTCGCTTGGCGGAACCCATCCATCAGCAGACCCATTTCATGCGCCACGGTGAAAAAGCGCGCACCCATAGCATACTGCTTATTGGGCGGCGGCACGTTCCCCGCGATTCCCCATGCCTTGCCGTGTTTGGCGCACGCGCCGGCTACTCGCTCAACCGCCTCCCGCAGGAGAGGGTGCGTGAAGTCACCGCGCACGCCCAAACTCTGCGACAGGTCGGCAGGTCCAACCAGCAACAGGTCTAACCCCTCCGTGCTCGCGATGGCGTCGATGTCCTCTATGGCTTCCCTGCGCTCGATCATCACGCCCAGCAGGATTTCACGGTTCGCCCACTGGTAGTATTCGTCCGAGAACTCTGTGCCGTAGGCGATATCTATACTGCCACCGATTCCCCGCCAGCCCAGCGGGGCAAACCGCGCCATCCGCACAAACTCCCGTGCATCGTCCCCGCCAGTGCAGTGGGGCAAGAGCACGCCGGTCGCCCCTGCCTCCAGCGGACGGATGACATCGTTATAGCTGCCTCGCGGCACTCGCACCAGAGCCTCCATACCGGTTGCGCGCGCCGCCAGAATCATCTGCGAGACCTGTTCGAGTGTGAAGTCGGAGTGTTCCATCTCGATCCACACGCCGTCATAGCCTGCGATACCCATCATCTCCACAATCTTCCAGTGCGGAACCGTCCAGACGATGCCCACCAGCACCGGTTTACCCTCGCGCAACTTCTGAAGCACCTTGTTGACGTGCATCCTCGCTTTCGCCTCCTGTATGTGGGTTCTCTTTCGCGCCACTGCCTGCCTGTTCCTGCCGCGCAGGGAATCCGCCCCTGAACCGAAAATGGCTTAATATCTACCCGTCAGGAGGAACACGATGAGCATCAGTGTTGGCATTGTGGGCGTAGGGCAGTTCGGCAGGCATTTCATCCGGCTGTTCCGTGACCATCCCGATGTACACCGCATCGCCCTTTGCGACCTGAACGCCGAGCGTCTGGCGCACGCTGCCCGCGAGTTCGGCATCACCGAAACCTACTCCTCGCTGGACGAAATCTGTCGCAGCAACCTGGACGCCCTTGCCATCATCACACAGCACTGGCTGCACGCAGAACAGGCGATACAGGCCATGGAATCGGGTAAACATGTGTACAGCGCAGTGCCCCCTGCGTATGCCCGTGAACCCGAGCAGACGCTGGAACTGTGTGACCGTCTGGTGGAAACCGTTCGACGCACCGGGCAAATCTATATGCTGGGTGAAACCACCTTTTTCCGCCCTGAAACCATCTTCTGCCGTCAAAAGGCACGGGAAGGAGCGTTCGGGCACTTTGTTTACGCCGAAGGCGAGTACTTCCATGACATCTCGCACGGACTGTTTGAGGTGCTGCGCAACCGCTGGGGCGATCAGTTCGGCAGGGATAAGACCGGCGATCCGCCCATGTACTACCCCACCCATTCCACCAGCGGGGTGATCAGTGTCATGGGCGCGCACATGACGGAAGTCTCCGCGCAGGGATACATCTATCCCAATGATGAATGGCATCGCCTGGACACCATCTGGGGAAACCCCTTCTGCAACGAAGTGGCTCTGTTCCGCATGAGCAACGGCGCGACCGCTCGCATTTGCGAATTCCGTCGCGTTGGTCACATTGGACGCGAGGGGTTCCGCATCTACGGCACGGAGGCGAGTTTCGAAAACGACGTCTCAGGAGCGAAGTGGGTCACCAAAAGCGGCTGGGAGCCGATAGACCTGAGTGTCGTCGGGGAGCGACTGCCTGAGCCTCTGGAGGCAGACAAAGGAGGACATGGGGGTTCTCATGCCTATCTGGTGCATGAGTTCGTGGATGCGTGCAACAGGGGCAGGTTGCCGCGCATTCACGTTTGGGAAGCGGTGCGGTATCTTGCACCCGGCGTGGTAGCGCACATGTCCGCCCTGCGCGATGGAGAACCGCTCAAGATTCCCGATTGGGGCGATCCGCCTCAGCAGGCTCGTTTAGATACCTGAGCAGCAGGTCGTGTGCAATATAATAGTGGACAGAATACTCTGCAGGGCGCGAGTAGATAAGCCCCTTTGGTACGGCGTGAAAGAAAAGGCCGGCGATATGCTGCGCGTCCTCGTGGGCAACGCGCCCGCCGTCCACGCGCATGATGGACAGATGTAAGAGGTCGTCCTCACCCTCGAACTGCACCCGGAAGTCGCCGAGAATCGCGCCATAGCGTTCACGCCGTTCAAGCAGGATGGGTACACCTGCCTGCACGTCCTCGATAAGCGCACGCAAAACCCGACGAACTTCCGGGTGCTGACGGATCAGCCTCATGTTACTGCTCCTCAGTGCGCATGGGCGGGCAAGGTACACACGGACAGTGTGCGACCTTCACCTCGTTTCCCTGCGTCCATGTCATCAGCGGCTCGTCAAACGTTATCGGCTCTCCACACACCAGACAGGTAAACAGCCAGTTCGGGCTCTCTCCCATCCGGGGCTGGGATGGCTCCGCGTATCTGAGCCGCCTGTTACGCGCCAACGTCTCCGCCATCGCATCCCAACCTCCTTCCGACAGCAGCGGCCAGGCTCTGGCAAAATGCTTAGACGGTTGGCGCACCCCGCAGGTTTCACCCAAATCGGTATTTCGCACAGGATTTTTCTAGATTCCCGGCACGGGTCGCCCGAAGCGGTCGATGGGATGGTCGGCCACACGCAGGCGAACCTTCCCCCGCTCGTTGCCCCGCTGTACCAGCAGGGTAACCTCTGTGCCAGCGGGCATGGAGGCAATCATGTTCTTCAGTTCACCCGGTGAAGCTACCCTCTTGCCGTTACACTCCAGAATCACATCGTCAATATCCAGCCCGGCAAGGTCGGCAGGGCTGTTACGGAACAGGTTAGCGACAATGACGCCCTGCACCGTCTCGTCTTCCACTCGAGCTGGGATAATCCCCAACCATCCACGTGACACCTTGCCATCACGCAGGAGCAGTTCCATCACCCGGCGCGCTTCATGACTGGGGATCGCGAAGCCAATGCCCACGTTGCCCCCACTCTGCGACAGAATGGCGGTGTTGATGCCTACCAGCTCGCCGCGAATGTTCACCAGCGCGCCTCCCGAGTTGCCGGGGTTAATCGCCGCGTCGGTCTGGATGAAGTCCTCGTAAACCGAGATGCCCACGTCGCGCCTTCCCTTCGCACTGACGATACCGGCGGTCACCGTCTGGCTCAGCCCGTACGGGTTGCCGATGGCAAGCACCCATTCACCCACCTCCAGCGCACGCGAGTCACCCCATTTGATGGCGGGAAGGTTACTGGCGCGAATACGCAGCAGGGCAAGGTCGGTCGCCGGGTCGGTACCCACTATCTGCGCATCCGAAAACTTGCGTCCGTCCGCTAGCGTCACTGTGATGCGGCTGGCTCCCGCCACGACATGGTTATTGGTAAGTATCAAACCGTCACGGCTGACAATGACACCGGAACCCAAACTGCGCACCACTCGCTCGGGTTCACGGAACGGAATGTCCTCATCACCAAAGAAATAGCGGAACAGCGGGTCGTCAAACAGGGGCGAACGCCTGCCGGGGATGATGGTCGCCGCGCTGATGTTCACCACTGCAGGGGTTGCAAGTTTTGCCACTGCCGCGAACGCCTCCGAGCTCGTCTTCAGCTGAGTGGAAGCCTGTTCGAAGGTAGGCAGGTTTGGCTCGGTAGGCACAGGTGTGGTGCGCGACCGCGTACCCAGCCACCAGCCAGCCAGCAGCGCAAGCACCACCAGCAGTACCACTCCTGTGAAGTGCCTTTCAGTGCGATACATCGCCAGCGTTTTCTCCTGGAACTGCATAGATGGTTCCCTCCTCTATGTGGGCTATTCGGCGAGAAGCGGTTTGCCACCTCTCCACCGGTACTTCTCCTACGACGTAAAAACTGCCTGTCACGCACACAAGGTCATCCGCCTGCGCCATACCCATTGCACGTTCCACCGCGTCCGGCACCGATGGAACGATGTCGTAGGGGGGTAGGCTGACGGTAGACGCTTCTGGCAGGTCCGTCGCTGGGCGCCCGCGCGGGTCGTTGGGTTGCGTAAAGACAATATGCGAAGCGAGAGGCGCTAGCGTATCGACTACAGCCCGCGGGTCGTGTCCTCTGGTCATCCCCAGCACCAAGATTAGCCTTCGATAACGGAAAGTATCCTGAATGGCTTGAGCCAGGCACTGGGCGGCGCTGACGTTATGCGCTCCGTCCAGCAGCAGTGTCGGCGAACGTCTGATTATCTGTATCCTGCCCGGTAAGGTAGCATGTTCCAGCCCGATGCGAATCGCGCTCTCCGGTATCTCCACACGATAAGCATGCTGCAGTGCTTCGATAGCCGCGATGGCGACCGCAGCATTGGAACATTGATGCTTGCCCAGCAGGCGTAGACTCAGATGGCGATACACCCCATCTGTGGTACGCACCGATACCCTCTGTCGCATCCGATATACCCCTTCATCCTGCCAGTGCACCGTACGCACAGGAGGCGGAACAACCATTCGCTCCGGCTTCACCTCCGTCAGGGGCACGCCGGCTCGTTGCGCATGCTCGCGAATGACCTCCAGAGGCTCTTGCTCGGTGACCCCGGTAACCACCGGTGCGCAGGGCTTGATGATACCCGCTTTCTCCGCTGCGATTTTGCCCAGGGTGTCTCCCAGCCTGTCCATGTGGTCCCAGCCGATGGAAGTAATCACGCTCACCAGCGGACGCACCACATTGGTAGCATCCAGCCTGCCCCCCAAACCCACTTCGATAACTGCAAAGTCTACCCTCTGTTCGGCGAAACAGCTGAACCCAACCGCCGTTTTCAACTCGAACTCTGTCACCTGCCCCAGCGGTGTTTGCGCGAGCTCTTCGATGTGCGGTTTTATCCAAGTCACCAGCCTAGCGAAGTCCGCTTCGGGAATCATATAGCCGTTGACCTGAATGCGCTCGCGCAGGTTGAATACATATGGCGAGAGGTACAGCCCCACCTTATATCCTGCCGCCTGCAAAACGGTAGCGATAAACGTGCTGGTAGACCCTTTACCGTTTGTGCCCGCCACGTGGATAATACGCAGCTGATGGTGAGGATTGCCCAAACGCTCCAGCAAGGCTTCGAATCGTTCGTTGCCCAGCTTGATGCCGAAGCGTTTCAAGCCCTGCATATACATCACGGCACGTGAGTAGTCCATCTGTTCCCTTCCCTGCTTGCCAGATTTCGATATCACACCGCTGGTACCTGCCGCACGTCGCGACGTGCCGCGGTGAAGCCCACCGCCAGCGCGCACACGACCGCACCCGTGACCAGCGCTGTGGTGGCTGTCCATTGCGAGGCTATCCAGCCCATCAACAGGTTGCCAAACGGAGCCAGCCCCATCAGCGCGAACACATGCAACGACATCGTGCGACCCCGCAGATGCTCGGGGCTGAGAGACTGCAACAGCGCGTTGATAGAACCCAGTGTGCTGACTGCCGAACCACCGACCAGCATCAGACAGGCAAGCGACAGCAGATAACTGCGCGACAGCGCAAACAATGCCAAGCCCGTACACAGCCCCGTAGCCGCTGTAATGACCACTTTTCCCCGCGGAACACTGCCCGCTACCTTCGCCAGGGTAAGCGCGCCCATCAGCGCGCCAAAACCCGTCGCCGAAAAGAGGTTGCCCAACCCCTGTTTGCCCACCTGCAAGACATCGCGGGCAAACACGGGCATCAGCGTGGAGTACGACATGGCAAAGATGCTCAACACACAGTCCAGAAGCACCAGAGTTCTCAA
>JAPWUZ010000215.1 GCA_028275265.1 Armatimonadota bacterium
CCACCAGGCGCATCACCGCGCGGAACCGCCCGTTGTAGACCACCCGCAGGCGATAGCGTGCGTTCGGGTCCAGACCGGTATACAGCATCTCCAATGGCGTGCCGTACAGCGTGGATGCCTGACTGCCCCAGGACAGGCGGTAGCCTCGCGCCATCGCGCCGTACTCGTCCTGTGCGGATCGCAGGAAGCCGGGGTCTTTCGCCCACCCCTCTCCCCGTATTAGATGAGGCTCGGCGGTGGGGTTACCCAAATCGTCGTAGTAGCCACCCGGTCCGGGCTCCGTCCACCGCGCGAGTTGCACCAGCGCATGCACCTTTTGCTCGTCGGGGAGCTGCGCTATCTTCTCCATCTCCCCCAACAGCCACAGCCGGTTGTTCAACGGCTCGTCCATCGTGTCCAGCACCGCGCCTCGCTCCGGTCCGTCTGCATGATAGCGTGACACGCTCATCTGCATGCCGATACTCTTCCACAGTGCGTCGCCCAGTGCCAGTATTTCGCGGCGCATCGCCTCGATTTCGGCGGTGGTGCGGGTCTTACTCAGGATGTCCTTCGCCTGTGCCATCGCCTGCGAAGCTCCAAGCCGCTCCGCCTGCTCCAGCACCCGCAGTGCCTCCTGCTCCTGTTTGCTTTCCACCTCCAGACGCGCCTGCACGAACGCGTCATACAGCGCGCGGAAGTATGCCATTTGCAGACGCCAGTTGCTCTGCCCCTCTTTGCCCATCGCCTGCCAGAGGTGTCTCCACAGGTTCAGCGTCAGGCGCGGGCGTGGATTGCCCAGCAGCACACCCTGCCAGTTGCGCTCCAGCGCGAGTAACCCTTCGGCAATGTCTTCCGCGAACTCGGAGGAGATGTACGCCCGCCCGTACTCTATCAACACGTTGCGCACCGCACATCGAGGGTCCCACAGTCTTGCCGACCAGATAGCCTTGTTCACGTCGTCATTGACGCCTTCCGAGTAGGTGATACAACCATCGGCAAGATTCATGAACAGGTTATGGATATGCGCCTGCGCCATCGGGCGAGGGTTAATCGGCTCGCGGTTGAGCGTGAGTGCGTACGCCATGTCCCACTCGGGTACGGGATACTGGCAGCGCACGCAGTGAGTGATGTCGGGATAACGGCGCAGTTTGTAGCGAGCGGGAACCAGCTCACGCACACGCTCCATCCGGTCCCGTATCCAGGGACCGTACACCACGCCGGTCAGCCAGTCCGGCTGTTGCTCCCGCAGGAAGCGGTAAAAGGTGTCCATCCGCTCGCGGCTGAACCCCTGAGGAGAAAGCCACAGCCCGGCGCGTGGATGCACCCGGCGCAGTTCCTCTGCCATCTTTTCTAAAAGCGGGAACAACTCTTCGGGGGGCATATCACCCGGGTCGCCGCCCGGCACGAACACATGGTCCAGGCGCGGCATGGATTCAAATATCCGCCGTCTGTCCGCCACCATTTTCGGAATGTCCGCCGGTTGACCCGAAGGCGCATCGGTGTTGGGCAGCCAGACCCACACGTCGAGGTCGTATTCGTCCAGCAGGGAGGATAGCCGGACGTTCATTTCCCACGGCGACAGGGGCATGATGGCGGTGCGCGGCTCGTCGGGTCTCAACGCCGGAATGAGCTCAATGCTGTTTGCACCGAACACCAGCAGGTCGCGGATGTATTGCTCGTACTGCGCCACGTTCCAGGCGTCGTAAGTGTTCGGCGTGCTGCGATAGCCCAGCTGATGTCCCCGAATGGGGAAACGCGCCGATGTGGAAATCAACCGCCCCGGCTGGCGGTTGGGCAGCCAGGCACGCCCTCGTTCGGTGTGCAGCCAGCGCAGCAGGTGTCCTGCAGCGAACAGCGCAGCACGTCCGCAGTTGCCCACCAGCCACAGGCGCGGCGAACGCGGAGAGGGCAGCTCCAGGTAGAGCGTGTAGCCCTCGGCGGAGTCCGCAGGCGGTTCCGCCTGTCGTGGCAGGCGCAATCCGGCAGGCACACGCTGGGGATGTGCAATCACGACTGTCGGCGTACCGTCGCGAGGCGATTCCACTATCTGCCAGGTGAGACCGGTGCGTCTTTTCACTTTGTCGCGCAGTATCTGCGCCGCCTTACGTTCCGCCCGGTGCGCCGCACCTCCTGCGCTCAGAACAACAGCACGGGAGAAATCAACATCCATCGAGTTCACCCCCGTATCGGTTTTGTCCAATCCAGTATCGCCTACTTCCCCCACAGCAGCTTCGCAAACTCCCCTATCAGGTCGTATTTGCGTTCCCAGGTAGTGTACATGAAGCCGGTAACTCCCTTCGTCTTCTGTGCCAGCTGCTGCCAGCCCTTTACCTCCTCCAGATGGGGAGCGTCATAGTAGCAGGCTATCAGGGTGCGAAAGCCCTCTTTCTCGAAGAATCGCAGGCTTTCCGCACGCGGTGCCCCGCCCCACACCGCGATAATGAGGTCCTTGGGGATATGCTTCCATGAACCCGTGAAGTCGCCCTGCACCAGATAATAGTTGGCATGGGCGTTGTGGTTGGGGTCAAACATGTCCGACCAGATGTACACCTGCACCTTCGGGTTTACCTTCCTCAGGATTTGCACCTGTCTGGTTACACACTCTCCGAGCAGCTTCGCCATATCCTTGCCTGCGCAGGCGGCGCAGGTACCGCCCATCCGCACCTCGTCCATGCTCAGGATAACCTTCTGGAAACGCAGGTGCTCCCACAGCAGCTTTGCCTCGTGTTCGAAGATTTCGTACAGGGCAGGCTCCGCCATGCAGACGGTCACCTGGCTGTCGTAGATGAGCATGGGATGGTACCAGCTAACGCGCAATCGCTGTCCATCGCGGATACGGCTTCCCGGCAGCAGTTTGAGTGCCGGTGCGTCGTGCTCCACCGCTCGCCAGGCGGAGAAGTTAGGGTCGGTAAGCGGGGCATAGTCCTTTCCTTCCTGGTAGGTGATGGAACCGTCCTCGCTCTTGACGGTGACGGGCGTGCCCGGGCGGCGCAGCACATTCACCGGACCCACCTCTTCCAGTGTCCAGTCGTCCACCCAGAACTTCCCGGACTGTCCACCCCAGACACCCACGTACACCAGCACCTTCTCGTTGGCGAGACTGTTGAATATCATCGTGAGTTTGCGCCAGTCGGAGGTTGCAGGCACGGAAAAGGTGCGGGGAGCGAGATCACGGTCGCCTGCCAGCACCAGCATCCGCAGGTTCGCGCTGGGCTGAAGCCCTTCTGTTTTGACCCACACGCTCATGCGGTAACAGCGGTAAGGGTGCACCCTGACCTCCTGCATCACGCGGGCATTGCCGGCGGGTTGTGCGCGGAAGTTCTCGAAACGCAGCGATGCTTTCCCGCTGTGCGCCACCTGCGTATCAGGAAAAGACACTGTGCCCGGTTCATCGTGAAAGGCGAACGCCCTCATGTGGTAGCCTTCGTACTCCTCAAATCCCCCATTCGCGATAGAAACCGGTGGGTCGGGTACA
The DNA here is from genome assembly GCA_028275265.1 of Armatimonadota bacterium. Taxonomy (GTDB): domain Bacteria; phylum Armatimonadota; class HRBIN16; order HRBIN16; family HRBIN16; genus HRBIN16. Next base: position 3,455 of record JAPWUZ010000215.1, read on the forward strand.
TGGCGCGCCTCGTTGCCACGCACCACAAACAAAGCGTCTTTGACCGGCATCCCCTCCGCGAGGTTGCTGTCGTGCCACAGCACGCCGCCCCCATATCCCACCGAGAACACAGAGGGTATCAGCTCCAGCTTCAGGCGGTCACAGGCATCCTTCACCTGTTTCAGTCGGCGAAAGTACTCCGGCGGCTGCTTGCACAGCGCATCGAGGTTTGCCGAGAGCACCGCGCCGTTGTAACCGTGCCTGGCGGCTTCTTCCAGAACGGCAATAATCTGAGGGACGTCCTCGTCGCGTGTCAATCCCCAGCCGAAAATCCACACGAAGCGGTCGCGAACACCCTGTCCCATAGCCAGACCGTACGCAAGCATCAACATCAGAAGAACAAGCACCCTGCGCATCTCCGAAGCCTCCCGAAACCAGTATTACCTTTGTGTTCTCGTCTCCAGAAGGGGTTCCTGCCCCAACAGATGGGGGCGGGTAGCCCGTATGCTGAAAACGGCTCGGTGGGAGCCTCGCCCTCCAGCCGGAAAGAGATTCGCCCTTACCCCGGTCCCCTCGCCCGCAGCGTCGCTCACTGCACGACATTTGTGCGCCTTTTCACCCCCACTCCAGCCCTCCCCGCGGGCGGGGAGGGAGTTACGGTTCCTCCCACGTCCACGGGGGAGGTCAGGAGGGGGAAACTCACTGCAATTTCCTCCTGTGAGAGAAAGTGTCGTGCAACGAGCCAGTAATGGCATTGGGTAGGACAAATGCCCTCCTCTCACAGGAGAGGGGACGGGGGTGAGGGCAAACCACCCCAGCAGATTTTTCCAAAAAATTCCTCCAAACCCCGCAAAAATGCCTTGACAAATCCGACACCGATTGCTATTCGAAAAGTGATACGTATCTGCTGTTAGATCACTGACGTACCTTGACAGCTCTGTTGTGCATTTGGGCTAATGGTTTTCCCCTGCAGGCCACAGGGCACACGTGAAGCAGGCTGGTTCGCATTCGTCGGGACTACGGCGGGGGCAACGTGCAGCTGGCGTATGAGTACGGTTACGGCTTTGACGGCGGTCGTCGCTGGCGGAAGGACTACCTGAACGGGGTGTGGACGCGGTATCCGTGCGGGGTAGCGTGCGGTGCCGGCGAGTTGGTGGAGCAGACGTCCGACCTGTCGGGCAGCCAGTGGACGGTGAGTGCGC
>JAPWUZ010000139.1 GCA_028275265.1 Armatimonadota bacterium
TACGCCTTCTATCCCTACATCAAGAACCACGGGCTGTTCTCCTGTCCCACGCTTGGCTCCGACCCCGTTCGGCTGGGTTCGGATGGGCTGCCCCTGAACCAGTTCGGCTCGTACGGATACGCCTACGGTGGAGTGGGGCTGGTTCCGTCGCCGCGCATGACTCCGCTGGAGCTGTTTGTGCGCATTCTGGGACCAATTCTGGGACCGCCCTACAATACCGGCAACCCACAGGATTACTACATCGCCGGTCAGCCGCTCTCTGTGGTGGGATCGCCTGCGAAGTCTATCATCGCCTTCTGCAACTCCTACGGTTATCACGAGGGCTACGGCGACTCGGACGTGGTGCCTGCGGTCTTCGGCGGCAATGGAAAAGAGGCGGTCGGCGCCACCTACGCCGTGATGGTGGACGGGCACGCCATGTACAAGAAGGGCAAGTTCCTGGACCTGGTACGCTTCGCGATGGAGCCGCTGCGCCAGTAAGGAGGCAAGCATGAACAAGCAAATCAACCCGGTGCTGGCGATGATCATCATCGTAGTGTTTATCGCCATTGTGGGGGCAGTCATGTGGAAGAACCTGCCGCAACCTGCGCCACCCGGGCAGGGACGGAAACAGAGCGACCTGGACCTGAGCCGAGCCACCAAGGACCCGGCACAGTTCCAGAAAGAGGTGCAGGAGCTGCTTGCACGCGACCGGGCAGAACACGGAAACAAATAGACCCGCCGGATGCGTACGGCGTATTGCCGTAGGGGCGGACCCCTGCGCCTGCCCTGCCAACGGGGGGCAACCACAGGGCGTTGCCCCTACCGTGGCTCCGGTACGCATTGTAGGAATAGGGCAATCTGTAGGGGCAGACCCCCGTGTCTGCCCCAAATACGGACGTGTCCCATCCAATTTGCAAAGGAAGGAGAGACCGAATGCTAACGAACAAGCGAACCACCTTTTGCCTGACCGCTGGTATCGTCCTCTTCACCCTCAGCACCGCTTTCAGCCATGAAATCGGCAAACTGCGTAACCCCCAGATGCCCATTCCCGACCCGGGCGTGGCACAATGCGTGGTGGCAACCGCACGCGACCTGCCCGGCGGCGCAAAGGCGCAGGGCAAGCCGGGGGACTACGTGCTGAGAAACCACGAAGCCACCTTCGTGGTGGCTGCGCCGCGCATGGCGGGCGGATACTCGCGCTACGGTGGGCGCGTGCTGGATGCGGTTCTCAATGAAGCGGGACACGACGAAGACCTGCTGGGCGAAATCTTCTTTGCCACCGCCGACGAGAAAAGCCTGCTGAACCTGCGCGTCCTGCGGGCTGTCAAAGCAGAGATACTCTCTGCCGGAGGCAAAGGCAAGCCTGCCCACCTGCGCGTACACGCGGTGGACGACCGTTTTCCCATTGTGGACACCACCGTCCGCATCCCCAGCAGCTCGCAGGGCTTGCAAGCCACTGTGGATTACATCCTGCATCCGGATAAGCCCACGCTGGAAATCGTCTGCACTTTGAACAACAGCACCCAGCAGGCAAAGGTGTATTCGCTCTTCTGGGGGCAGATTCTGGGCGATGGTCTAGTCAGCTATATCCCCCCATGGGGTAGCGTGGACTACGCTTTCCAGAAAGCAGGGGGGCCCCCTCTCATGGGACTGGTCCAAACGCTGCCCGGTCCGATTCCGATGGTTACAGCGGCAGGTTCGCGGATTGGATACGGCTTTATCATCCAGCAAGAGGCGATTTCGCAGGTGATGAACGCCTCCAACATCTACCTGATGATGATAGGACGTCCGGTGAACCTTTTGGCCGGTCAGAAGGCGGAAATCCGAATGGCTCTGTCTGTCAGCGACGGGGATGTGGAGCCGCTGCGAGCGGAGATGCGCCGCCTGCGCAAGCAGAGCGAAACGCTGTCTACCGTTCGCGGTAGAGTGGTGACCACCAATAACCGCCCTGTGCCGGATGCGCGAGTGTACCTCGTTCAGCAAGGCGAAGGCGACGGGCAGATGCACACCGCGACTCGCACCGACAGCCGGGGTCGCTTCGAAGCAAAGGTGCCGCCCGGCGAGTACCGCGCCGTGGTGTTTGCCGACGGATACGCGCCTGCCAGCGTCGCCTTGAAAGGGACGGCGGACATTTTGCTGCAGCCGCCAGCGCAACTGCAGATTGCCGTGCAGGATGATAAAGGCGCGTATCTACCCTGCGCGCTGGTATTTCAGCGGCTTTCCGGGTCTCTGCCCAACAACGAGCGTGTGCGCTACGGCGAGCAGGGCGACTATGGACGTTTCGACCGAGTTTACTACAGCCTCTCCGGCAACGAAACCGTTCCTGTGGAACCGGGGCGATATCGTATCACCGTCACGCGCGGTTTCGAGTATGAGATAGCACAGCGCGAGATAGACCTGCGGCCGGGCGCCAGAGCCGTCTGGCGGGCAACGCTGGCGCGAACGGCGCAGATGCCGGGCTATCTCTGCGGCGACTTTCACGTGCACGCCATCCCTTCGCCCGACTCGAGCGACCCGCTGGCGGACAAGGTGAAGGCATACGTGGCGATGGGAGTGCAGATACTCACCGCCACCGACCACGATGTGCTTACCGACTACCAGCCGGTGATTCGTGCCCTGCGTGCCGGGCGATGGATTACATCCGTCGTAGGATGCGAAATCACCCCCAACTTCGGTTTGGGACACTTCAATGCCTATCCTCAACGCTACGACCCCAACAAACCCAACAACGGGGCGATAGAATGGTACGACCTCACCGCCGAGCAGATATTCGCCGCCGCGCGTGCCAACAACGACGGTGACACCATCGTGCAGGTCAACCACCCGCGAAGCGGAGATGCGGGATACTTCCGCTGGGTGGGGTTGAACCCGGCGGAAGGCACTATCGCAAGCCCACAGCAGTTCTCACCCAACTTCGACGCGATTGAGGTGTACAACGGCGTGGACAATAAGCAGCTCGAGCAGACCCTGCCCGACTGGTTCTATTTCCTCAACACAGGAAAACGGTATATCGCAATGGGCAATACCGACAGCCACAATGCCTACCGGCTCGAACCCGGTTTCCCGCGCACCTACCTCTATTTTGGGCATGAGCAGGTTCAGCGCGTGACTCCCCAGCAGATAGTGCGGGCAATACGCAACGGCAACGCGCTGGTGTGCGGCGGACCACTCATTGAGGTGAAAGCACAGGGCAATCAGCCGATGGGTTCCACGGTGGTTGCGGACGAAGGCACCGTGCAGGTGCAGATACGGCTGGCGGCGCCGTCGTGGGTGCGGGTGAACCGGGTCAAGTTGTACGTCAACGGATCTGTGACGCAGGAACTGCCTGTAGACCACCCACAGGGCAAGCCGTTGAACTGGCAGCAGACCCTGCAGCTGCGTGTGGACAGGGATTCGTGGTTGGTGGTGCTGGCAGAGGGTGAGGGCTTTACCGCCTTGTATCCGGGTGTACGCCCCACGTCCTTCACCAATCCCATCTACATCGATGCGGATGGCAACGGGTGGCAGCCTCTGAGGTAGCTTCCCCGCTTGCAGGATTTTCTCCTTTTGTGCCAAAATAGATACTCGGCGAGCGTTGCACAGCGCACGCCAACGTGTCGTACTTGCGGGCGAGGAATGCCTGCCCGTATCCCGGAGCGTCGGCAAACATCCGACGGCGAGGCGAAATAAAGGAGGAAAAATCGTGAGGGCTGAGGCACCTGTCAAAAAGGCTCTGCCGAAATCGTTGACCCCGCAGCGTTTGGTGGAATTGTATCGTAAGATGCTGCTTATCCGCCGCTTCGAAGAACAATGCGCCCCCGCCTACCGACAGGGCAAAATGGGTGGATATATGCATGTGTATATCGGTCAGGAAGCGGTTGCTACCGGTTTTATTGCCCACATGCGCGATGACGACTATATGATTTGTTCCTATCGTGACCACGGACATGCCCTAGCAAGGGGCACTGACCCTCGTCGCGTGATGGCGGAACTGTTCGGACGGTACACGGGAGTGGCGAAGGGCAAGGGAGGCTCCATGCATCTGGTGGATGTGCAACGTGGCTTTCTGGGCGGATACGGTATCGTCGGTGGGATGGTGCCTCTGGCGGTCGGCGTAGGCTACGGTATACGCTACCGGGGTACAGACCAGGTGTGCCTCTGCTTTTTCGGCGACGGCGCGATGAACATTGGGCCGGTGCACGAGGCGCTGAACATGGCGGCGGTCTATAAGGTGCCGGTGGTCTTCATCTGCGAGAACAACCGTTATGCCATGGCGACGCCCATAGAGTTCGCTTCGGCAGTGCCCAACCTTGCCGAGCGCGCCCGACAATACGGCATGCCCACCAAACAGATTGAGGGGATGGACCTGCTGGAGGTGTATCAGGAGGCAGAAGAGATTATCCACCACGTGCGCCACACGCCGGAGCCGTTCTTTGTGGAGGTGCTGACCTACCGTTTTGAAGGGCACGGCATCGCCGATAACCCCACCAATCAGGCACTGTACCGCACGAAAGAGGAGGTAGAGTACTGGCGTCAGCGCGACCCCATCGTGAACACCGCGCGGTTCCTGATAGAAAACGGCATTGCGTCCGAGAGCGAACTGCTGGAGTGGGATAGTATCGCCAAACAGCAGGCACTGGACGCGGTTGCTTTCGCCGACGCCAGCCCTGAACCCCCGCTGGAGGAGCTCTATCGCGACGTGTACACCGACATGGAGGTGCAGGAGTGGCGCTGATTACCTATCGCGAAGCCCTGCGGCAGGCGCTGACCGAAGAGATGGAGCGCGACCCCAACGTGTTCCTGCTGGGCGAGGAAATCGGCAGGTACCAGGGCACTTTCCGTGTCACCGAAGGGTTGCTACAGCGATTTGGGGGAATGCGTGTGGTGGATACGCCCATCTCCGAGTCGGGCATTGCGGGTATGGCTATCGGCGCGGCGATGATCGGTCTGCGACCGGTAGCGGAGTTCATGACCTTCAGCTTCGCTCTCATCGCAATGGACCAGATTGTCAACCATGCCGCAAAAATCCTGTATATGTTCGGTGGGCAAATCCGGGTGCCGCTGGTCTTTCGGGGACCGGCAGGCGGGGGGGCGCAGCTCTCTGCCCAGCACTCACACAGCCTCGAGTCGTGGTATGCGCATATTCCGGGTTTGAAGGTGGTCACTCCGGCAACCCCTGCCGATGCAAAAGGGATGCTAAAAACCGCCATCCGCGACGATAACCCCGTTATCTTTATGGAGCACGCCAAGCTCTACTCCACACGCGGAGAAGTGCCGGAAGACGAATACACCATCCCCTTCGGGAGCGCGGATGTCAAACGACAAGGGGAGGACGTGACCATCATCGCGTATTCCCAGCCGGTACTGATGGCTCTGCGCGCCGCCGAGAAATTGGCGGAAACGGAGGGCATCGAGTGCGAGGTAATTGATTTACGCTCCCTGCAGCCGCTGGATATGGATACCATACTGGGCTCGGTGCGCAAGACACATCGCGTGGTAGTGGTGCATGAGGACCATCGCAACGTCGGGTTCGGCGCGGAGATTGCGGCACGCATTCAGGAGTTTGCCTTCGATGACCTGGATGCTCCGGTACTCCGTGTGGCGGGGGCGGACGTACCCATTCCGTACGCCCGCAACCTGGAGCGAGCGGCATTCCCCAGCGAGGAAGACATTATTCGAGCGGTAAAGCGTGTACTGGCTTGAGGAGGAGGACTGATGGCACAGGTAATCATGCCCAAGATGGGCGACGGGATGACCGAGGGAACCATCCTGCGCTGGCTGAAAAAAGAGGGCGACACCGTCGAGATTGGTGACATCATTGCAGAGGTAGAGACGGATAAAGCCAGTGTGGAGCTGCCTGCGGAGGCGTCCGGCAAGCTGACGAACATTCTGGCGAAGGAAGGCGACACGGTTCCGGTGGGCACGGTGATTGCGGAGATTCTGGGCGAGGGCGAGCAGCCCCAGGTTACCAGCCCCACCGAGCCAGCGGTTGCCGCCGAGCAGCCTGCCGCTCCCGGCGGCGAGATTGCCGTCCCCGAGACAGGGGTCAGCCCTACCGAAGCGCCGGCGCGAGAGCGAGTCAAAGCTTCGCCACTGGCACGACGTATCGCCGAAGAGGCCGGCATCGACCTGGCGATGGTCAGGGGTACCGGTCCTGGCGGGCGCATTGTAGAGCGCGACGTGCAACAGTTCATCGCCGCGCGGCAAGCTGCCCCTCGCGTGCCTACCGCAGAGCCGTCTCCTGCTGTGTCTCCTCCTGAGGTCGCCGTACTCGCCGGGGGTGAGCCGCTCAGCCGGATGCGCAGGCTCATTGCGGAACGCACCACGCTGACCAAGCAAACGGTGCCGCATTTCTACGTCACCATGGACATCGACATGACCGAAGCGATGGCTCTGCGAGAGCGGCTGAACGCGGCGTTACCGGAAGACGCACCTAAAATCTCGGTCAACGATTTGGTGACCAAAGCATGTGCGCTGGCTCTGGCACGCTACCCGCAAGTGAACGCGCTCTACCAGAACGATCGTGTCTATCCCAGTAGCGAGGTGCATATCGGCATCATGGTCGCGGTGCCGGGTGGACTTCTCGTGCCGGTATTGCGACATTGTGAGCGCAAAACGCTCCGCCAGATTGCCGTGGAGACACGCCAGCTTGTCGAAAGAGCACGCTCTGGACGCCTGGCGTCCGACGAGCTTACGGGCGCGACCTTCAGTATCTCCAATCTCGGCATGTACGGGGTAGACGAGTTTATCGCCATCATCAACCCGCCTGCGGTAGCCATATTGGCGGTAGGAGCGGTGCAAAAGCAACCCGTTGCCATGGACGACGACACGGTCGCGGTGCGCCCGCGCATGAAAGTTACTCTCTCGGCAGACCATCGTGCGCTGGACGGTGCAGTCGCCGCTGAGTTCCTGCGTGAACTCAAACGGATTCTGGAGAACCCTTACACCATGATAGAGTAGCGCTATCCTGTCGAAAGGCGTGCTTCGTTGTGACTGCCATGTGGAGGGCGAACCTGCGGGTGAGCCGACAAATAATACCCAACGGCTCGGCGAGAGCCTGGCCCTCCAGTTGCACTCTTCAGGGCGGGCCAGGCTCT
>JAPWUZ010000049.1 GCA_028275265.1 Armatimonadota bacterium
ACCCTTGACAAGTATAACAATTTAAGTATATAATCTGTGTAGCATTTTTGGGGGGAGGAAGGAACATGACGCGCGGACTGACACCGAAGCAGGAGATGATTCTCCGCTTCATCCTGCACTACACCCGTGAAAACGGCTACCCACCCACTATTCGCGAAATCGGAAACCAGTTTGGTATCCCCAGCTTGCGCGGGGTGACCGTGCATCTGGATGCTCTGCAGCGTAAAGGCTACATCGAGCGCGAACATAAAAGCCGCAGCATCCGTATCGTACACCCCGAGTTCGTGCAACATCTAGAAAGCTCGCCCGATGTGGCGATGCTACCGCTGGTCGGAACCATTGCAGCGGGCACGCCTGTGCTGGCATCCCAGAACATCGAGGCGCTGGTGCCGGTGCCGCGGGAGATGGTGCATAACATTGAGGGCGCATTCCTGCTAAGGGTACGGGGTGACTCGATGGTGGGAGAACACATCCTTCCACGTGACCTGGTGATTATCAAACCGCAGAACACCGCCGAGAACGGCGAACTGGTGGCGGTGTTGATTGGCGACGAGGCCACGATCAAACGCATCCAGTATGACAACGGCAAGGTGCGCCTGCTTCCGGCAAACCCGGCATACGAGCCGATTGAAGTGCGCCCCGAAGAGACCCGCGTCATCGGCAAGGTGATAGGGCTGTTGCGCTCGTATGACAGAGGGCTGGCTTACTGAAAGTGGGACTGGCTACTGGGCAGGAACCTCCTCCCGCAACGCCGTAAGCTCTTGTAGAAACCACACCTGAAACAGGAGGTTTTCGCAACGATGTGGTGGAGAACGGTAGTCGTTTCGCTTCTTGTGGTGGCGATGGTGGGAGTGTGCCTAGCACAGGAAAAGCCTGCCAAGCCGCCACGGGGAGCTATCGTGCTATTTGATGGCAAGGACCTGTCCAAGTGGGTGTCGCGAGACGGCAAGTCGCCCGCCCGATGGGAGATTACGCAGGACGGAGCGATGCAGGTCAAACCGGGCACGGGCGACATCATGACTCGCGATGAGTTCGGCAGTTTCCAGCTGCATATCGAGTTCAACATCCCCCCGATGCCTCAGGCCAGCGGGCAGGGGCGAGGCAACAGCGGCGTATACCTGCACGGTTTGTACGAGATACAGGTGCTCGATTCTTACCAGAACGAGACCTATGCAAAGGGAGGTTGCGCCGCCATCTACGGCATCAAAGACCCCGACAAGAACATGGCAAAACCGCCGGGGCAGTGGCAAACCTACGACATCACCTTCATCGCGCCAAAGTTCGATGATGCGGGTAACGTGATTGCCAATCCGCGCGTCACCGTGCGCTGGAACGGCGTGCTGGTGCATGATAACGTGGAGATACCACACATCACCGCGGGCGGTATCGGTGACAGGATGCGTAAAACCGGACCTATTCTGCTGCAGGACCACGGCAACCCTGTCAAGTACCGCAACATCTGGATACGACCGTTGAAGGATTAGCATGACTCTGCCTCCTTCCAAACTGGTGATTGCGCACCGTGGCGCCAGTGCGTACCTGCCGGAACACACGCTGGCGGCGTACGCCCTGGCGCTCGGTCAGGGGGCTGACGGTATTGAGACCGACGTGGTGCTCAGCGCAGACGGAGTCCCCATCTGTCTGCACGACCTCTGGCTGGAAACAACTACCGATGTCGCCGAGCACTACGATGGGCGGTCGCGCTCGGATGGGCACTACTATGTGCTCGAGTTCACCGCCGCGCAAATCGCACAGTTGCGTGCCTTCGGACGGGTCAGCCACGCCGAACGCACCGAGCTTCCGCGGATGCACGTTGTTACTTTAGAAGACCTCCTGCGGCTTCGGCAGTACCTGCACCGCACCACAGGCAAACGATTCACGCTCTTGGTGGAGCTGAAAGCGCCGCAGTTTCACCGGGAACAGGGTCAGCCGCTTGAGGAACCTGTATTGCAGGTGCTGGAACACTACGCCTGCACCACCCCCGAATGTGGGGTCGTCCTGCAGAGTTTCGACGCCCATAGCCTGCAGCGTCTGCGCCATGAGCTGCGCACCAGCCTGCCCATCTACCAACTGACAGGACACATGCTGACGCGGGAACAGATCGACGAGGTTGCTTCCTACGCGGATGGCATCTCCGCCCAGCGATGGCTGATCGAGGACGGAGAGGGCAATCCCGTTGACGAAGGACATTTGGTTGCGGACTGCCATGAAAGGGGGTTGAAGATCTTCGTCTGGACGATGGGTCGGGACGAGGGAGCCGTCAGGCGCATGTTCTGGCGATACGGCGTGGACGGCGTGATTACCGACAACCCCGACGTGGCAGTACGCGCCCGCTCTGTAGGGTCCACCCCAGAGAACACAGGGAAAGGAACCCCTCCGTGAACTCTGTGTCCTCTGTGGTAAGGTCTTTACAGACGTAAGAGCCGAACCGCTATGTCTCGCTCAATAGTGGGCAGTTCTAACCTCAACCCGGAGCGGTCCACGGTGAGCGTCTGCGTGGACAGCGGCTTCCCCTCATAGGTATCCCAGAGCTGCACACGGTAACGACCGGGCGTCCAATCGGCGATATGCAGCACGGTGGGTGGCACGGCTGCAGGTGGTCTCTTCACCACGTTGACCTGGTACCATGTATACTGCGCGTGCTCGATGTAGAGCAGAGAAGTCTTCCTGCCATGTAAACCGAACAGGCGAAGCGGTGGCTCGGTTTGCTTCACCGCCCGCTCCAGCACGTAGGAGACGAACACCCAGTCGTTGCCGATGTTTTCTACCTTCACCGTCTGTTTACCGGCTGGTATCTCCACGCTGTATTCGCCGTTGTACTGGTTGAGGGTGTCTGTTTTTTCGGTATCGTCGGGGTCTGGCATGTCCTTGTCCAGCACGCGCACACCATTGCGCTCCACGATGAGATGTGCCCCGCCATGCCCTGAGACACCCGTCACGAAGATACGCAGGCGTGTGGGATGAGGCAGGTCGGTTTCGAAGGTGAGCGGGTTGTGCTTGTCGCGATGGTTGCGCAGACCATGCAGCAGCCCGGCGACCTGCTCTCGAATGGTCACCTTCCCTTCGGCATCTATCCGCACGGTGGTCGGGCGGTTGGAGGGATGCGGCTCCCAGGAGGTCGGTCCCTGCAGCGTCAGGTCGTTGTAAACGGCCGATTCAGCTGGCTGTTTCAGGGTGAAAGTGGCTTTTTGCACTCGGCGGAAGCCCTCTTTGGGGAAGTTCACCCCCTGAATGAATCGGCTCAGCGCGGCGAAATGGTAGTACAGGTCATGCGGATGGATATGGTTATCCCACCACCAGAGCATAGCGGTGCCCGCCGCGCCGTCCATCACCGTGCTCCAGATGCCGCTGTGCAGGGCGATGCCCGAGGGGTCGACACGCGGGTCTTCGCCCATCGCGCCCGCGCCGAATTCGCCCACCAGATGCGGCTTGCCATACTGCTCCTTCTTGCGGTGGAAGAAGGTCAGCGCAGAGGATATGTCGCGCGAGCCGTAGTTGTGAGTCTGCGAAAAATCTATCTGTGGCAAGCGGTCAATGACCTCGCGCCCGTTCGAGTCGGCGAAGCTGGTGGTAATGAGGTGTTTCCACGGGTCTATGCGGCGCAGGTAGTCGCCCATTTCCCGATGCCATCGAGTGATGAGATCCGGATTATAAGCGTCTGGTCCGACAATGTCCACCTCGTTCCAGAACTCCCAGCACAACACATTCGTGCACCAGCCATACCGCGCTACCAGATAACGCAGTTTGTTGCGGTAAGCGCGAAGCATTTCCGGGTGCGTCCAGAACTCTATCGGCTCCTTCAGAGGACCCCCGTTGGCGGCGTTGTGCGGTGTCTCTTCCCAGTAGGGGAAGCCTCCGTACTGGCGCTTGCGCAGCTCATTGAAGCTGTCCAAACATAACATCACGTACATCCCCAGCCGACGCGCCAGATTCAGCACGTAGTCCAGCCGCCAGGCGTTGGCGAGGTCTATTTTGCCGACACCATAACATTCACGCGGCTCGCCGGTTCGTTCCAGCCCAAAGGTCACCCACGACGGACCGAGCCACACCCGAAAATAGTTGCCTCCCGCCTGCGCGTAGCGGGATAGCCAGTCGTCGTAGTCGAACGTCCCGCGGCTTCCACCCCAGCACACATTTGCGCCGACGGGGACGTAGGGCTGACCGTTGTCAAAGACAAAGTATCGCCTGTCGTCTTTGCTGAGGCGCACGAAGCCCGCCCGTTGTGAGGCAACACACTGAAACGCGATGGGTTGAGAGCGCACCGTCTTGCCCGTGCGGTCGCGCACAGTGACCACCAGCTGGTACTTGCCCACCTGAACAGGGGCGAAACGGATGCGCCAGTCAGGTTCTTCGGCAGGCGCCATGCGCTCATCGCGTCCGTCCAGCCGACGGGTGTACGCACGGTAGTAAAAGCCCGGTACCTGCACCGTTGTCCCCGACGGTGTGCGGAACACACCGTCCACCGCAATCTCTTCGGGGTCAAAAGCGTTGCTATAGGTCGCCTGCAGGTTCAGGCGGAACTCGATCAGGTCATAGCGCGGCACCTGCGTGCGGCTCGGCGTGACCGACAGCAAGCGCAGCGGACGGTCGTCCGAGATGGGCGGTTGCAACGGCTGCATGGCACCTATCCTCCCATTCGCTGCAGGATTTGTCTCAATTGTTTGGCAAAGCGCGGTACGGCTTGCTCGGCAGGGTCGGTATACTCGTACTCGATGGAAATGTAGCCCTTATAGCCTGCCTTCTGCAGGATACGCAGGGCGCGTTCGTAGTCCACCTCCGTCAGCCTGCCGTTATTACCGCGATAGTGGGTCTTGGCATGGGTGGTGACGACGTAGGGAGCCACCTGTTCGAACTGTGCATAGATGTCGCCCGTGAAGTTACCCAGGTCCAGGTTCAGCCCGAACCAGGTGCTCTGCACGGCGCGATAGATTCGCAGCACCTGTTCCGCGGTGGCAGTGATGCCGCCGTGATTCTCCAGCGCGACCACGACGCCTTGGATCGCTGCGTAGTCGATCACCTCGCGCAGGCAGTCCACCACCCAGTTAAACGCCTCTTCCTCGGTGTGCCCCTCCGGCACGGGGCCTGCGAACACGCGGATGCAGGGTGCGCCCAGTATGACCGCGTTGTCTATCCACTGTTTGGTCATCTCGATGTGCTGGCGTCGTTTCACCGGGTCTGCCTGCGCGAAGTTGTTGCCCACCGCTGTGCCCGAGATATGCATACCGTATTCAAAGCAGGTGCGCTTGATTTCGTTCAGCGTGGCGCGGTCGGTAGCGGGGAAATAGTAAGAGGTGAGCTCCACCCCATCCAGTCCCATCTCGGCGCAGGTGCGGATGAAGTCCTGCAGGCTCATCTTGCGGCTGGTCAGCAGGTCTCGATACGAATAGGCACAACAGGCGAGTCGCATGGTATCTCCTCCCTGATAACGGGCTTTTGTTTTTCTGATTCGTGACGGAGCCCTTCGTTCCTGCAGAGGAAACAGGAGCCGAACCGTTGTATTACTGCGCGAGAGGGCGTGCTTCGTCTCAGCGTGAAACGGCACGGCGCGCCTTCTGGTGACCTGGATCGACTCACCCCAGGCACCTTTGCGAGCTGGGTTGGTGGGCTGACGACAACCTCCGTGGATACCGGATACGGCAGGTGGAAGCGAATGGGAAAGATGACGGCGACAACAGCGGCACTGTTTGTAGTGATAAGCGCAGCGTACGGACAGGTCGGCTGGCGTGTGAATGTGGCTGAACCTGACCTGTGGCGGCCCATGCCGGGCTGGCTGGGCAATCCATCGCAAAACGCCCTGGTGCAATCCACGCGAGAAGGCTTGCGCTTCGTGGTGCCTGAGGCGGGTAGGGGAATGAAGTGGTTATGTGCCGCACGCTGGGTGAACACACAACGATTTCGCTATCTGGTGGTGCGCTACCGGGCGCGCGGTATCCTCCCGAATCCGGACGACTACTTTCTCTACCTCAACGACAGCAGTGACCTACCCGAAACGTCGCGCTATGTGCTTTGCCTCTCCGACCTGCGTGTCGATGGAGAATGGCATTGGGCAACGGTTGACCTGCTCCAGCGGCAGGTGCGTCCCTACCTGAAACACATCGCCCTGCAGGTGCAAGCGGCGGAGGCAAACGCAGAGATCGTTATCGCTGACATCTCGTTTCGTGACACACCGCCAGAGGGTACACCCGCGAAGCAGGAAACAGCCCAGCCTTACCGCGAACAGGTGCTGCCGCTGTCGGATTTGGGACGTCTGCGAGCGCAGCCTGACTGGCTGGGCAACCCTTCTGCACAGGCTTCGGTGGTGTCGCGCGCCGACGGGGTGCACTTGCGTGTGCCAGAAGCGGGACGTGGCATGAAGTGGAGTCTGGCTCTACAGCCCTCCCTGCAGCTGCACGAGACGCCCTACGTGATTGTGGAGTATCGCGCCAGAGGCGTTGCCAACACCGGTGACTACTTCCTCTACATGGCGCCCGACCAACCCAGCCTTCCGCAAGAGAGGTACACACCGCTGAGGCTCAACGAGGTGGTCTCGCTGGACAAATGGCGCACGCTGGTAGCGCGCGTGCCGGAGGCAACCAAGGAAGGGTTGTCCACACTGGCCATCCAGGTACAGGCAAGCGAACCCAACGCAGAGGTAGTGATACGCTCCATCCGGTTTGCCTCACAGCCACGTGAACAGCTGCTCTCCCTGGAGGATGAGCTGCCCGAGCCAAGGTCTGCAGACGCAGGAAAGTTCTTGCCTGTGGATGTGAGCGCAGGTTATAACTTCAGCCTGAAACAGGTGGCTTCGGGATTGCCTCTCAGCAGTTATCGGTTTCGGAACGGGCAGGTCGTCGCCGCAGGCGTGCCCTTCCGGGTAGCGACGGACGAGCGCAATGTGGCATCGGTCGGCGGCGAGACCGGCGTCATCTCTGTGCCGCTGCCCTCCTCCCTGCAACGACAGGTGCCGGGTGAGGTATACTTCCTGCTCGTCGCCGATTTTCCTCGATGGGAAGAGCCTGCCTATGGTGGGGGCACGCTCTATCGCGTGCAACATCCGCATCGTTTTGTGGTGCAGCTGCTGTACGCGGACGGCACGATGGAAGAGGTGTTTCCCCTACGAGTCGCAACCGGGCGGCACGAGGTGATAGCAGGCATCGATGTGTATGCGGTACCGGTAAACAGAGCCTTGCGAGAGATTCGCCTGTGCGACCGCATGCGCCTCGGAGAGTTTGGACTCTGTGCGATTACCCTGAACATGGGTACACGGCGTTTTGACCCCAACCTGTGGACAGCTGCAGTGCCCGTAAGCGGGCGACGCGGCACGTGGAACCCGCCGTCCCGTCCGGAGGTCAATAGCACAAACGGAGCGCTCATTCTGCAGAACGCAAACGTCCGACTGCGGATAGACATCGCACGGGGCATCCGGCTAAAGGAGATTTCCCTGCTGTCAATCCGCAGGAACATCCTGACGCAGTCGGTCCCCCTGTTTGCGGTGCGCGCCTGGGATGGCGCCAATTCGATAACCAGTCTGGACTACCGGGTAGCAAACGCTTCCGCGCCATCCGGGACAGTGCAGTTAGATTGTGTTCCCACAGGCAAAGATTTACCTGCTGTCCGCCTGCAGATGCGGTTGGTCAACGCGAACCGCTTGCGCATCGTGGCAACTGTACAGAACCGCGAGGACACATCTCATCGCTGGATTGTCTCTTTGCCGCACGGATGGACGTTCCACATCGGCGATGGAGATGTATATACCTATCCCCTGCGCACTCTGCTCATCAGTAACCGCGATGGCGACTGGCGGTTTCGCTACAGCGGTACCATGCCTCTGCAAATGCTGGACGTGAGCAACCATCAGCTGGGCGCTGGCATCGGCGTGCTGATGACCGATCTGAACTGTACCGACCGCTACCTCCACGTGACACGTCGGGGCACGGTAACCACCGTTTCCACCGAGTGGCGTTGCGACCCGCTTCAGCCCGGCGAGAGTAAAGAGTTGCAGATAGAACTGCTCGCACATCCTGGCGACTGGCGAGAGACTTTCGCACACTACCGGAGCTGGGCCGGCACATGGTATCGTCCGCTCGCACCCCGCAAGCAGTGGTTCCGAAAAGCTTTTGCTTTCCGGCAGGACTATATTGCTGATGGGCTGTACGACCGAGACAGCCAGACCTATCGTTTCGAGGAGCGCATCGCACTGGCGCGGAAGGCGTTTGGTGCCTGTGACTATCTGCACATCTTCGACTGGGGGACGACTCCTCTGGGACGAGTGGGAGACTATGACCCGTGGGGTGACCCCCTTTCCTCTGCAGATGCTTTTCGGCAGGCGGTGTGGACAACACAGGCTCGGGGCGTGCCGGTGGGACTGTATATCGAGGGCTATCTGGCGGATGAGCGGTCGAAAGTGGCTCAAGCACATCTGCAGGAGTGGGGTTGGCGAGGGCGTGACGGAGAGGTTCTTCGCTGGGCACCGCAGTCACCGGAGTTCTTCATGTGCCCCGGAGCAGAGGGCTGGCGACAGTATCTGACGCAGACCTACCGGCGCGTCAGTGAGCAGACGGGCGCAATGGGTTTTTACATCGACGAGTTCGGTTTCGGCGACCGTGACTGCTTCGCGCAGGGACATGAGCATCCCGTGGGCTGGCACCTTTTACCCGCTGAAGGGAAAATGACCCGTAGCATCCGCGAGGTATTGCCCCCTGAAACGGTACTGTATACGGAGAACTTCCCGCCGGATATCCATACTATCCTGCAGGACGGCAGTTTCGACTACGCCATCAACTACTACCAGAGCGTTGCCCGAAACTGGACACCCCTGCCGCTGCGCCTGTCGCGCTTTGCCTTTCCCGACTTCAAGGTGTTCCAGATCGTGGTCTGCGACTACCCGACGGGCAGCAACGAGGAGGCGGTGCAGCAGGTGTTCTTCAACGGCGACGGCTACTGGCTGCAAGGCGACCCTGACACATGGTTCACACCAGAGACGCTGGCGACCCTGCGCAGGTGTATCCGTATCCTGCGCGAGCATGCCGACGCCTTCGCCGGTGACCGCTGCGAGCCCCTGGTGCCCACCCTGCGGGATGGCGTGTTTGCAAATCGCTTTACCTCTGCCGACGGGCGCAAGAACGTGTGGACGCTTTACAACGCCAGCTGGCGCAGTGTGCAGGGGAAAGTGATAGCCGTACCCCATGTGCCGGGTGCGCGCTATCTGGATGCATGGAACGGCAAGCCGCTACAGCCAGCGATTTCAGGAGGCAAAGCCATACTGCAGCTGAGCTTGCCACCGCACGGAGTGGGGTGCGTGGTGCAGGTAAGGTAAAAACCCGACGGGGCGTGCCCGCCCCGTCAGGCAACGTGTCAGGAGGGTCTCCGCAAGGTCATTTTGCCTCTAACAGGCTCACCTCGCCTTGCGTGATAATCTGGTCTATATAAATTCCACTCGTTGGATGCATCAGGTGAGGAAAAAGTTCATCAGGGGTGAATATTTCGTTTCCGCTTCAGCAGGAGAAAGCCTCAGGCGCGCGGGCGAATTGGCTCCGTACCGGCTGTCCCCGCTTCGTCCAGCCGAACGCCTACCTTGCGGTCTGTAACCGTTGCGGCATCACTGTAGAGGGGGCGATATGCGCTACCTGAATCAGCATCACACGCTGGCTATCGCGCCAGACGCACCGTTCTCTGCCCCAGTAGACCACATACACATCCCTGCCATCTGCGGCGCGTGCCCAGTGGTTCTCTCCCACGCCGGTGCAAAGTGCCACATATGCACCCGGCTCCACCATCAGATCCTCGCGAAAGATGTAGAGGCGTTCTGCCAGCGTGCGTGGGTCGGCACAGAAGTAGCTCTCATCGGTCACCGCCCAGCCACGCAGGTTCTCGTAACGCAGAGACTGATTGCGGATGACCACAAACTCTCTGCGCGGATGGTCCCCCGTTTCCACTCCAATCACCCGAAACATGAGCCACCTCCTTAAAGGAAAAAGGGGTTGCGAGGGTGCCGCCACCCTCGCAACCAATGTGGCAGCCCGGTTATTAAGAGCATCCCGAAGTTGCGCCACAATTCAGGCACTTGTAACACGCGCCATTACGCACCATGATGGAGCCGCATTCCGGGCAGGGAGGCGCATCCGCCTGCAGCTGGAAAACCAGCTGTTCGGTGGCGCGCAGTGTTTGGGCAGGCTCCGAAGCCTTTTCGGCAAGACCGGTATGGTTCTCGATGGACGCAGCCTCGCCTGCCGGCTGCTGTTCCGGTGGGAGGAACTTCAGCGCAAGCCAGCGGAAAATGTAGTCCATGATGGACTTGGCGAAGCGAATTTGCGGGTTGTTGGTGACACCCGACGGCTCGAAGCGCATGTGCGCGAACTTGTTCACCAGCGTCTCCAGCGGCACGCCGTACTGCAGCGCGAGCGAGATAGCGGTGGCGAAGCTGTCCATCAGCCCCGACACCACCGAACCTTCCTTGCTCATGGTGATGAAAATCTCACCCGGCTTGCCGTCGGGGTACAGCCCCACGGTAATGTATCCCTCGTGTCCGCCCACACTGAACTTGTGGGTGATGCTCTGTCGTTCATCGGGTAGTTTACGGCGCACCGGGCGTGCCTCTTGCGGCTGTTTCTCCAGCTGCCCGCTGGTTTTCTTGGTGCTCAACGGCTGCGTGCGTTTGGAGCCGTCGCGGTAGATGGCGATGGCTTTCACGCCCATCTTCCATGCCTCGATGTACGCCTCCATAATGTCTTCCACTGTGGCGTCGTTGGGCATGTTCACCGTCTTGGAAATCGCGCCGGACAGGAAAGGTTGCACCGCACCCATCATCCGGATATGCCCCATGTAGTGGATGCTGCGCTGACCGTTGGCGGGTTTGAAAGCGCAGTCGAACACCGGCAGGTGCTCGGGCTTAAGGTGCGGCGCGCCCTCGATGGTATCGGTGCGCTCGATGTACGCCATGATGTCCTCGACCTGCTCCTGCGAGTATCCCAGTCGCTGCAGCGCTTCCGGCACGGTGCGGTTGACAATCTTCATCATGCCGCCGCCCACCAGCGTCTTGTACTTCACCAGAGCGATATCGGGTTCCACGCCGGTGGTATCGCAGTCCATCATGAAGGCAATGGTGCCGGTAGGTGCAAGCACGGTCACCTGTGCGTTTCGGTAACCGAACTGCTCGCCCAGCGAAAGGGCGTTATCCCAGCACTCGTAAGCGGCACGCAACAGGTCGGGGGGTACGGTCTCTTTCGCCTCGATCTTATCCACGTGGGCGCGGTGCATGCGGATGACCTCCAGCATCGGCTCGCGGTTTCGAGCAAAGCCGGGGAAGGGTCCGCCGCAGTCGCGCGCGATGATAGCAGACTGGGTATATGCCTCGCCGGTCATGATGGCGGTGATGGCTGCGGCATAGGCACGTCCCGCATCGCTGTCGTAAGGCAGTCCCCGCGCCATTAGCAGGGCACCCAGGTTGGCGTAGCCCAGCCCCAGCGGGCGGTAATCATGGCTGTTCTGGGTGATTTTGGGCGTGGGATAGGCGGCGTTATCCACGATAATCTCCTGCGCCGTAATCATGATGCGCACCGCATGGCGGAACGCCTCGATGTCGAACTCGCCGTCCGGCTTGCGGAACGACATGAGGTTCAGGCTGGCGAGGTTGCAGGAGGTATCGTCCAGAAAGACAAACTCGCTGCAGGGGTTGCTGGCGTAGATGCGGTCGGTGTTCTTGCAGGTGTGCCAGCGGTTGATGGTGTCGTCATATTGCAAGCCGGGGTCGCCGCAAATCCAGGTCGCCTCGGCGATTTCGCGCAGCAGGTCGCGGGCGTTGTAGGTGTCTGCGACCTCTCCGGTGGTCACGTATCGCGTCTGCCAGGGTAACCCTTTGATGGCGGCTTCCATAAAGGCGTCGCTCACGCGCACCGAATGGTTGGCGTTCTGGTAGGAGACGCTGTCGTAGGCGCCACCCGGCACGTTGAAGTTGCCATCGTAGCCCGCTTCAATCAGCGCCCACGCCTTCTTCTCCTCCTCCGCCTTGCTACGGATGAAGGCGAGGATGTCCGGATGGTCGGCATTGAGAATGACCATCTTGGCGGCGCGGCGCGTTTTGCCACCGCTCTTGATAACCCCGGCGAAGGCATCAAAACCGCGCATGAAAGAGACGGGTCCCGATGCCGTGCCGCCACCCTGCAGATGCTCGCGCGAGGAGCGCAGGCGCGAGAAGTTGGTGCCCGTGCCCGAGCCGTACTTGAACAGCATCCCCTCCGTCTTCACCAGGTCTAGAATGCTCTCCATGCTGTCCTCGACGGAGTTGATGAAACACGCGCTGGCTTGCGGGCGTTCACCGGGCACGCCCACGTTGAACCACACGGGGCTGTTGAAGGAAGCTTTTTGCATCAGCAAGAGGTGGATGAGTTCTTTGTGAAAGGTATCGGCATCCTCTTCGGTGGCGAAGTAGCCGTCTTTGCGCCCCCATGCGGCGATGGTGTCGGCGACACGGGAGATCAGCTGTCGCACGCTGCGTTCCCGCTGGGGGCTTCCCAGCAGACCGCGGAAGTACTTGGAAGCCACCACATTGGTCGCGAGCTGGCTCCAGAACTCCGGTACCTCCACGTCTTTCTGCTCGAAGACCACTTCGCCGCGCTCGCCGGTGATGGAGGCGGTGCGCAGCTCCCAGCGCACCTCGTCGAAAGGATGCACACCGGGGCGAGTGAAAAACCGCTCAAAGCGCAAGCCGGGCGCAGACTTC
>JAPWUZ010000188.1 GCA_028275265.1 Armatimonadota bacterium
AAATAGGTCGCCCAGCCTCAACATGCGCGCATACCACTGCCCAATGAGCTGGTCGGACAAACATCCTTTGCCCAGCTGGTACCGGGGGAAGTCGGGGCTTTGTGGGTCTGTGGACATCTCGGGCGAGGCGGGACGTACCTCGTGGATGTAGAACTCGCCATTGAATAGATGCGCATCCATCCACGCCCGACCGCTCTCGTAGACCCTGCGGTACTCCTCTGCCTTCTCGTGCTCGCCCAGATAACGCGCCATTTCCTCCGCTGCCCGCAGCGCGCCCAGATAAAAACTGCCCATCATGGTGTTGGGACCGTGGAACTCGATGTCGTAGGTGTTGTGTTGTACGCCCTCCATCACGCCGTCTTTGTCCCTGTCCCATTGCACCCACGCATACTCCAGCGCGCGTTTGACACTCGGCCATAGCGCTCGCAACCATCCGTCATTGCCGCAGACCTGCCAGTCACGGTACACCTTCATGATGCCGCCCATTTGCCCATCCGCCGCGGCGTGGAACGTGGGTTCGGGAATAGTGCCCAGCGGCAGGGGCATTCGAAAGGTCATGTGACCGTCCGCGTGCAGGTTAATCGCGTAGTCCTTTTCGCGGATACTGCGCTCCAGCGACGGGAACAAATACGCGAGTGCCTGTGCGTAGTTCCACACGTGCGTGCAGGTTCCCTCACAGCATCCGTGCTGGGGGTTGCATCCCTCGAACCCATAGAACGTACCGTCGGGCAGGCGCAGGCAGGTTGTCGTTTTAAGAATAGAGATTTGCGAGCTCACCGCATCCAGCACCGGCTCGGGCAGAGTGGACGACCAGAGCGCATCCGCAAAGGCGCGGGTATCCTCCTCCAACCGGGCGAGGTTCTGCGCGACATACTCCGCGACGGCAACCGCATCGGGATACAGGGTGGCGTAATAGTTCTTCCACACCGCCTTTGGCTCAGCGGGTGACCAGTACATCTCGAAGTTGGGCATGTGCCAGACAATCCACACGGGTAAGCGTATCTCTCCACCGGGCGGCACTGTCGCCTGTAAAGCAATTGTGCCCACGTCTGTTCCCTGTTCACGGCTGGCGGGTTCGGCGTTCTCACGCAGGTCTCCCCTGCTCGCCTGCCGCCAGAAGTCGTCCAGCGTGTCGAACCACCCCGCACGCAGCCAGTGAGTTTGTAGTCTCACATGGTCATATGGGGTGACCAGCGCCAGTGTGCCGTAGCGGGGCGATTCTGGGGGATGTTTGCGTGTGGACATCTTCAATCCGTGCAATCTCTCGCTGTGATACGGTTCGTTGACGCCGCCACCGGTGTCGGGATAACCCAGCTTGTTCTCCAGATTGGCGTACAGCACCGCATCGACTGGTGCGTTAGTGGGATTGTACAGCGTGAAGTCGAAAATGGCAATGGGCAAGCCGGAGTCGTCGGGGTTCAGCGGAATGAAAGGGTTCCACGCCTCCAGCCGCACGCGCAACGGCATTTTGGGGTCTTCCAGATGCAGCCGGGCGAATGGGAACGCCCCTTCAAACACCACCGTGCGAAAGTGAGGCAAACCACCGCCGTTTGTCCGGTTCAAGCCACCACTACCGTCGCCAGTGAAGTTGTCTCCACCGACCGGACCCTGCACCACGCGCGTGACCGAATAACCGTCGGCGGTGCTTGCGTGCAAGGTGAAGAAAGTATAATCAAACATCAGTCCCTTGTGTGGGCGATTGAAGATTTCGAAGTCGCGCAGCTGCCCCCAACCGCCCAGTGAGATGGAGCCGGTGCCGATACCCCCCAGCGGAAAGGCAATCTGGTCCAGCTGCCTCCCCCGATAGAGACGGGGCTTACCCTGCGCCAATAGTTCATCCTGAGTGTACGGGATTTGCGGGTTTTTCGGTTTCATATCTCTCTCCTGCACCAAGAAGTGATGATAAACTCCATGAGTGCCCTCATAAGCGGGCTACGATAGCCTCTTCACGATTTCCTGCCTGTGGCTTGACGAGCCCCCGCGTTTTCGGTACAATGGACACGACATCCGACGTGGAGGTCATGGATGCGCTTTGCCATCTGCAATGAGCTGTTTCAGGGATGGGAGCTGCCGCGCATGATGAGCCACTGTGCGGAACTGGGCTACCACGCGGTGGAAATCGCTCCCTTCACGCTGGCGGACAGTGTGGAGCAAATCACTCCCGATGAACGCCGGGCTATCCGCCGGCAGGCACGCGAGGCGGGCGTGGAGATTGCCGGACTGCACTGGCTGCTGGTCAAGCCTGATGGACTGCACCTCACCACTCCCGACGCCGAGGTACGCCGCCGTACCGCACAATACCTCGTTGCACTGGCTCACTTCTGCGCCGACATCGGAGGCAAGGTGCTGGTGCTGGGGTCTCCGAAACAGCGCAGTGTGCCACCCGGCATTTCGTACGAACAGGCGTGGGATTGGGCACGAGAAACCTTGCGTCCTGCGGTGAAGGCAGCGGAGGAGCTCGGCGTGACCTGGTGCATTGAACCGCTCTCTCCCGCAGAGACCAACTTCCTCAATCGTGCGGAAGACGCCATTCGGTTCGCGCAGTCGCTGGATAGCCCCGCTGCCCGTATCATTCTCGACATCAAGGCGATGAGTTCCGAAGGTAAGCCCATCCCGCAGATTATCCGGGAGTCCGCTGGCTGGTTCGCGCACTTCCATGCCAATGACCCCAACCGAAAAGGACCCGGCATGGGTGATGTGGACATCGTGCCCATCCTGCGCACACTGCAGGAGGTCGGCTACGACGGCTACGTGTCGGTGGAGGTATTCGATTATTCAGACGGTGCCGAAACCATTGCCGCCGTCAGCCTGCAAAACCTGCAGCGCGCTCTCGGCGTAGCTACGTTGGGTTCAATGACCTCGGACTAGCCCGCCAATTGGGTACACCGTTGAGCAGCGTATGACGAAAACCGTTACCTCTCCGGCTGTTATGATGGCACTTCCCTCTCCTGCACCGCATGGTCCAGCGTAAACAGTGGCTGCTCGCGGAAACCCATCAACGGCGCAATCAACAGGGTTGGGAATCGCTGGATAGACAGGTTGTAGCGCATGACGGTGTCGTTGTAGAACTGACGGGCATAGCGGATTTTGTCCTCGGTGTCGCTCAGCTCCTCCTGCAGGCTCAGGAAGTTCTGATTTGCCTTTAGCTCCGGGTAGGACTCTGCAAGAGCAATGAGGTTACTGATACCGTGACGCACCTGCTCCTCTAATGCTTCCTGCTGCTGGGGCGTCGGCGACTGCAATGCCTGCGTCCGGAGCTCCGCGATGCGCTCGAAGATACGTTCCTCGTGCTGGGCGTAACCGCGTACCGTTTCGACCAGTCGGGGTATCAGGTCATACCGCCGCTTCAGCTGCACGTCTACCTGCGCCCGCGCGTTCTCCACCCGATGGCGATAAACCAGCAAACGGTTGTAGGTGGCTATCGCCCAGATGGCGACGATTAGCGCGATGACAATCGTCCACATGGCTCTCTCTCCTCATCCTGCGCTGCTGCTTCCTCCACCACCGCCACCACCTCCGCCGCCGCTGAAGCCGCCACCACTGCTGGTGCTGGAAGAGAGCGCACTGGTCAGGTTCTGCAGGTTCTGCACGAAGTTCGTCATGCTTGCCACGGAGTCTGCAGAAAACCTCTCCGAGGACGCGCTCTGGTACCAAGTGGGGCTGGTCAGCGTGTAGCCGTGTTCCTGCGCAACCAGCGCGAGATGGTGAATGAGTTTGTCCGCTACCCCTAGCGATACCGCGTAAACGAGATACCGCTCCCACAAAGGCAACAGGTCTGCACCTGCCTCGCGCATGGCGGAGAAGTCGGTCATGAACCGCCTGAAGGCATCCCAGCGCTGGTACTCCCGTGCCGCTTCGGGGCTTCGGCGTGAAAGCGACACACCCGCAATCATAGACAGCACCACCGCAAGGGGCAGCAGGGTGAACAGGCTCACCGGTAGTGTCACAACTGTGCCGATGCCTCCAATTATCAAAAGGTTCCTCCAGAAACGCCTC
The DNA here is from genome assembly GCA_028275265.1 of Armatimonadota bacterium. GTDB lineage: Bacteria > Armatimonadota > HRBIN16 > HRBIN16 > HRBIN16 > HRBIN16. Next base: position 3,997 of record JAPWUZ010000188.1, read on the forward strand.
TTCGCCTTCTCACTTGTCGGGTCATCAAGCCGGAAATACTGTTTTTCGAATGACCGTCGCAGTGCCTTACCCCATCTCGCGACGAATCGATACATTTGCGTTTTGCCGCCAGAGGTCTTCTCCGCCCATCGACGCAGCTCACTCTCCGTCACCGTCTCGCCATCACCTGCCCTTAAAAACAGCACACGCAGTACTTCTTGCTCCAGAGGCTCCAGCACGCGCCCTTTTCGCCCCTGCGGTTCCACCTTTCCTTCCGTGAGCAATGCGTTTCCCTCAGGGGTAAGCACGTAACGTCGCTGTATGTTTCGCACCAGTCCCAGCAACTTTTTGTTCTCGAACTCCTCGATTCGCAGATAGCCCAGCCTCGCTGCCTCCAGCACGGTGGCAGAGAAACCTTTGATGACCTCTGACGGCTGAGCCTTGTTCTGTGTGAGAATGGCTGGGACTACGGCAGGAGGCAGGTCACGCGGCGGCTCGCGCACGTATTCTATCTCCGGCAGCTCCGGCTCGCGCCCATAGCGGTTGTAGGTAACCAGCAAATGGCCAATCAGTCCAAAGCCGAGCAGAATGACAACAGGTATCTCAGCGGTTACCAGTGCTTCAACTATTCTGGCGATTCGCTCACGCCGTTTGGCTTCGCGCAGTTCCCTCTCGGCGAAACGGCGTTCCTCCTCCAGAAAAGCCCCGTAACGATTGCCTGCCTGCAGGGGCGCGCCAGCGAAAATAGCAGGGTCGAGCATCACCCGCACTTCCACAAAGCTATCGGTGGGGATGTTTGCCTGCTGAATCTCAGCGCGGGTGAAATCCGGATGGATGTGCAGTCTCCCCGGCGCGGCACGACTGTGCACGAACACCTTGAACAGCTTCGGGCTGGGAGCAGGAGGGACAATGGCAACCCTCACCTCATCCAGCGGAGCATGTTCATCCTCTATCGCCTTCCAGTAGAACTGAGCCACATCCGAATACCTCTGCACCGCGTGACGAATGCGGTAGCGCAGCAGGAAGCGCTTTGTGGTGTCCCTCGCCTGATACTCCCAGCGCAGTACCGCATACTCACCTTCCGATGTCTGGGAATAACGCAGAGGCTGTTTCGTATCGGCATCCCACACGCCGAGGTACTCAATCTCGTACCTGCCGTACTGCCCTCGGCTGCTGCGCTTCAAGTTCGCCCAGCTGAAGGAACCGGAAAAGCGGAAGACGCGCACCTCTTCCACCTCGGCATCACCGTTTGCCTGCAGGCGGTAGATTTGCGCGATGAGGGGATGGTCATACTCTTTCGCCCACGCCGTCGCAAGCGTCAGCAACAGCAGGCATACGCCAACCCATGAGTATCTATGCATAAAGCACCCCTTCC
>JAPWUZ010000189.1 GCA_028275265.1 Armatimonadota bacterium
TGATACCTGATGGATTAAACGTTTTCATGCTGGCGCTGGGCATCGCCCGCAACGCCGTGCTTATTGCCGAAGACAACCCACAGGCGTGGGTGACCGCAGGCGGGTGGAAACTGCCTTACGCGCTGGTAGGCGCGGTATTATGTACGCTGCTGTTTGCAACCATCGCTGTGATGGGGCGAGTGATGTTTCGAAAGGACGCTATGGGCTTTGGAGACGTGAAATTGGCGCGGGCGATCGGCACGCTGATGCCTTTGAAACTCGCGTTACTGGCTTTTGCGGGTGCGGTGGCTCTGGGGGCTATCGTGGGAGGATTGCTGGTTCTGTTCACGCTGAAACGGCAATCCCCTGCAGGTGCTCCATCTGCAGCCGGGGTTGCGCCGTCTACTCCTCCTGAACCTCTGACGCAGATGTTGCTCTACAGCCTCGCGCTGCTGTTTGCACTGGACGTGCTGGTGTTCCTCTACGACGGCGTGCGTTCCCTGTTTTCGTCGCGCAAAGTTTCCGGTGCAAGCACGGAGGAAGAGGAGTTCGTGCCCGGTCTGACCACCATTCCTTTCGGTCCTTACATCGTGGCGTCTACACTCCTTGCGCTGATAGGCAAGCCCTATGTGCTGTCGTTGTGGGATGCCTACTGGCGCTGGGCGACAGGAGGTGGGTAGGCGATGGCGGTGCAAACGGTTCCCAAACCTATCACCTACGAGGAATGGCTGCGGATGCCGGAGACGAACCAGCGTTATGAGGTTATCGACGGAGTGTTGCAAATGTCACCTGCGCCGAATATGAGGCATCAAAGGCTTGTGTGCCGATTAATCCAGCTGTTAGAGCAGGGTATACCAGAGACGGTTGGGGAGATAGTGCCGTCCCCTATCGATGTTGTTGTATGCTCCTCCCCCCTGAAGGTGCGCCAGCCGGACGTCATGGTGGTATTGTTCCGTGAGGATGGTTGGCGCGATGTGCAGGCGTTGCTGGATGCGCCGCCCGGAGAGGTTATACCAGACCTGGTGGTGGAAGTGCTGTCTGCCAGTGAAAGCAGGGTAGCCGTTCAGGAGAAGATAGAGGATTACCGGCGCGCGGGCGTTCGGGAGGCGTGGATTGTCAGCCCGGAAGCGCAGACGGTGGAGGTACTGCGCCTGAGCGCACAGCAAACCGAGCGCATTGGCTTGTACGGGCGAGGAGATATCGTCCGTTCGGAATTATTGCCAGAATTGCAAGTAGATACCGACCGCCTCTTCGCGTAGGGGAACAATACGCCCGGAGGCGTCGTCAAAACCGACAGGAAAGGAACGAGGTGACCGACTATGCGAGACCGGATTTGCACCAGAGCGTTTACGATGGTGGAGATGCTGACGGTGATAGCGATTATCGCCGTGCTCGCCGCCATCATTTTTCCCGTAGCGGCAACGGTGCGCGAACAGGCACGTCGCACCACCACCATGTCCAACCTGCACCAGATAGAGGTTGCTCTAAAGATGTACAAACAGGACAACCGGGTGTATCCCGAGGTGCTGTTGGGCTACGTGGAGTTTGACAGCAGCAACAACCCCATACCTGCGGACAGAATCCGCGGCAGCTTCCTGTATCAGGCGTACATCCGTGACATCAACATCTTCCGCAGCCCGAATAATCCGGTGAACGACAAAGTCAGCTGGCGGGCGGTGGAGGTATTGCTGCCCGACCCCAGTAACCCCAGCGTGCGCACCAACGAGATTAACGGCGCGCTGGTGGCTCGCCCCTTCTACGCCTTTGACAGCATGGATGTGGGGCAGACCTGCCCGGGCAGCGGGGTGTTCGAGCAGCACTACAGCCTGTATCGCCCTTACATGCCGACGAGCAACACCGCCGGTCCGCTGGACGACATGTGCCAGCTGCAGTACAACCTGCCGCCCGAGAACACGATCGTTACATGGGTGTCCGACCATCGTAGCTGCGATAGCTCGGGCAGACCGACTGCCGGCAGCAAGGATATCGTGCTGTTGCTGAGCGGTACGGCGAAACCGGTCGACTCGCGCATTATTGCGCAGAAGATGACCGGCAACGACCCGAACTTTAGCAATGCAGGGCAGAACAAGTTCTGGTGCCTGGACTGAGACAGCGGTGCCTTGCGCTCGGGTGAAGTGGAGGCAGTGTTGTTACGGTGCATGACGGTGCATGACAAGGAGCGGAGGAGATATTGCGCTCATGTTGTGCATGACACGGAGACGGTCATAACCCACCAGACGGTAGGCGGTGGAGGCGAACATGAAAAAGAATACAAAAGCATACGCCTTTTCGCTGATTGAGGTGCTGGCGGCGATCGCCGTGCTGACCATCGGCATACTGGTCATTCTGAAGCTGTTTCCGGGTGGTTTCTTCGTGACCCGCGCAGCGGAGAACCGCTCATTTGCCAGCCGACTGGCTCAGCAGGAGATAGAGCGGTGGAAAAACAGCGCAACCGCGCTGCCCGCAGGTATCCTCGCGCTGGCACCTTACAGCGATGGCAGCACCACGGGGGAGGCTATCGATGTAGGGGCGCATCCCGATAACCTCGCGCCGCCCTCGTTGCCGGCGGGCATCGACCCTTACTACTACTCCGACATCAACCGCTGGCGGCGGCTGGTGGGCGAGAAGGTGCGAATCCCCATCCCTGTGCCCACTATGGTCGGACAGGGCTCCGTGTACGTGCTGGGGGCGGGTCCGTTCGTCGATCAGCCGCTGTACGACCCGGTCTCGCAGGTATGGCGACTGAGTAACCTGAATGTATACGGCTCGCCCATGGTGCGCATCCAGTGGCAGGCGCAAGAGGATGCTCCACCGCCTTTGCGTGGTCCGCATCAGTACGCCATCGACTACGACGCCAGCGACGATGGTTCAAACGATGATGTGGTCATCTGGTTCTATCCGACGCCGTACCCGCGCGATTTCACCATCTCGTACGACTACTACGACGGCAATGATGGCTGGAAGCTGAAGTCGGTTTCCAAGACCATTCCCAACGTGGTGAGCCTGACCGGTGAGCCGGTGAAGATTGAACTGCGCAGTTATATCGGGCCGGATGGCAAGCCGATTCTGGAGTCGGGGTGGCGTATGCGCGGGGGCAGCGAGCTGGTCAGCCGCGAGTTCCGTCTGCTTCCGCTGGCGCAGGCGTGGTCGGATGACCCCTACGAGTTCAAGATACTGTACGGCAATATCGGTCCCTATGCCAACGTGGGCGTTCTGCTGTTCAACCCGCGCGGGCGCGACTACACTGAGCGTACAGTACGTGGCGTGGTGCCGCTCACCGCACACATCGACTACACCGTGCTGGACTGGCATATTATCCGCGAGGACCGGCTGGTCCCCACAGTGCCTGCCGAAATCAGGCTGAACCTGCGCTTCCTGCGCAAACGCGGTGACAAGCTGGATGACCAGACTACTTACGAAGGTCTGATACGCGGGGTGAACTGGAACGCACTGCCGCCCGGCGACCCGGTGCGCCAGCAGCCCGACTTCGTGGCGGTGGACCTGCAGACGGGGCAGGTCATCGACCCCGTTGTTGGAGAGGGGGATACCGGCTCGTATCAGGTGGATTACCGCAACGGCATCGTGAACGTGCTCGATCCCACTCTGGCGGGGCATACCCTGCGTTTCTACTATCAGGCGGACGGCGACTGGGGTGTTCTGGTTCTGAAGCCGTACGAGGTGTATCGCGAGCGGTACGGCAACTTGCTCAGCTACCGCGAGTTTTACGTGGGCGGTGGTCCCGATGGTGGTTCACCCACGCGCATCTACTTCCCCGTGTGCGACGCGGGCAAGCAAGTGATACTTGGAGAAGTGTACTATGTGGATCGTGCGCTGGGCAAAGATGTGATGCGCGGTGTGCTGGCGCGCATCAGCAGCCGCACTGAAACAGTGGGGGGACGTCCCCTGTGCTATATCGATATCCGCGATATCAAACCTACTGCGGTGTCGCTGGACCTGGATGCCTACAACACGTACGGATACGTGGTGCGTGGTGTGAAGGGTGCGTCGTTCAAGGCGCGTGTTATCTGGAAGGAGAACAATCGCTGGCAGCGCTATGAGGTGGAAACCATCCTCACGCGCGAAGTGGAATAACGCTTATAGAACCAAGGAAAACGCGAAGGTGAAACAGGAGTGTCACCGATGAGACAGATAGGCAACACGAAGTTCAGGTCAGCTTTCACGCTGGTGGAGCTGCTGGTGGTAATGGCGATTACCGCTGTGATGCTGGGACTGCTGCTGGGTCCCATGCTGCAAAGCTTTAACTTTACACGCCGGGTGCAGCGGGTGGCGCAAGCACAGGATACCGCCCGCGACCTGATGGAAACCATCTCTCGGGAGATTGCCGACGCCGCGTACGTGTTCGACAACTCGCGAGTGCTGAATCCCTTGACCACCAGCAACCCCGTGAACGACGCCACTCTGCAGTTCACGCTGGTGGACCAGCGGGGGAATCCGGTCACCTTCTATCTGCCGTATACCAAGATCGACTTCGTGTTGCCGGAACGTGCAACCGCCAACGGCATGGGCATTACCGACCCCACCGACGGCAGCGACTACGTTCCACCGGACCGGCGGGTCGGCAAGCCACCTTTGTTGCCGGTGCTTGCGGGACGTACCGTCGTGCGCTATTTCATCGCTCGACGCGACCCCAGCCGTCCGTACAGCAACCGCAACGAGCAGCTGCTGGCTACGGCGGCGCTGGATAATCCGTACATCTTGTGGCGTGCGCAGTTTGTCTTGTATGAACGTGATGGTAACGGGCAGTATGTACCGAACACCAAACTGTTCAAGCTCGACGACAACGGTCAGCCCATTATCGACGAGCCGTGGTTCTTCTATGATACCCGCACCGCACCCAATGGGAAGTCGTACATGCAAAACTGGCTGGAAGTCAGCCGCCCGGTAACCGAGGTGCAGGATATCGACCTGCTGAACGTGCGCTACGACCAGCGCACGGGACAGATTGTGCAGGTGACGCCGTTGATCCAGTTCCTGCCCGGTCTGGTGACAGATGACCCGGCGGTACCCACCAATCTGGATGACGCCGCCAACGAGGTACCCAACGCTATCCCCACTGCATACACGACCAAGAAGGGCGGCTGGAGCAGCCCGTTTGTGGTCACCGTCTATCGCAACGGCTTCACCATTGTGTACATGACCGGAGATGTGAACGGACAGCTGATGGTAGCGCGGGGAGCTTCGGATGCTTTCCGTTTCAATATCACGGCTTACCAGCTGATGCAGTCGGCTGGCTGTTATGACGAAGGCACTTGGAACGCTGGTGTGTGTTCCAATCTGCCCGACCCCTGGATACAGGGAAGCGGTTCATGGGAGCGTAACCCCACT
>JAPWUZ010000190.1 GCA_028275265.1 Armatimonadota bacterium
CGTGTTCTGATAATGCTGAACGGTCAGCCGCCGCGGCGCGAACTGCTGGACGCGCTGGCAAGGGAGGCGGAGGTGCTGATAGGGGCGGACGCAGGAGCGGTGTGTCTGCGCGAGGCGGGTTTGCGTATCGACTACGTGGTGGGCGATTTCGATTCGGTTCCGGCAGAGCTGTTGCAATCGCTCCCTGAACATAGCGTCGTTCACGATCCCGGTCAGGACGATACCGACTTAGAGAAGGCGCTACGCTTCTCGGTAACCCGATGGGAACACCCCCAGATTGTGGTGGTGGGAACAACGGGCGACCGGCTGGACCATGTGCTGGGGAACGTTTGCGGCGCGGTGCGCTATGCGGACAGGGCGGACATTCGTTTTGTCGAAGACCATTCCATCACCTATTTTGGACATCGGCGAGTGCAGTTCGATGCTCCGGTGGGCACGACAGTTTCGCTGTTGCCTTTGGGGGAGGTACACGGCGTGCGGACGCAGGGCTTAAAATGGGCATTACACGGGGAGACTCTGACCATCGGCACGCGCGGGGTGAGCAATGTGGTGGAGTCGTCGCCGGTGTCCATCACGTGGGAGCAGGGGTATCTGGTGGTTATTCGGCTTTTGTAGCTTACCTGCCATTGGGCGCAGGCTGAAGCCTGTGACTACGGAAAGGGAGACCTGAATGCAGCCACTGGTACATTTCTCGGCGGGTGACGTTGCGGTACTGGTGCTTTATCTGCTCGCGGTGTTGTGGGTGGGCTTTGCGGCACGGCGCCACCTGCGCGAGGGCGATGCGGTGGGCTATCTGGTGGCGGGGCGCACGGTGAGCCTGCCTGCTTTCGTCGCCACGCTGGTTGCCACCTGGTATGGCGGCATTCTGGGAGTAGGGGAGTTCAGCTACTCCTACGGTGTCTCCAACTGGGTGGTGTTTGGACTGCCGTATTACATATTTGCGCTACTGTTTGCGTGGCTACTGGCTCCACGTGTGCGCGAGGCGGAACTGTTCACCATCCCCGACCGGCTATACGGCATCTACGGGCGCGCGTGCGGTCTGTTCGGTTCGCTGTTGACCTTTTGTATGACCACGCCAGCACCCTATACACTCATTCTGGGCGTCTTGTTTCAGCTGCTGTTCGGCGGCAATCTGCTGCTGTGGCTCGTGGTGGGCACGGTGCTGAGCACCGTCTACCTGTACCGAGGCGGACTGCAAGCAGACGTGCGCGTGAACGTGCTGGAGTTCCTGATGATGTTCGGCGGGTTCGCCATCATCCTGCCGTACTTGGTGACGCGATACGGTGGTCTGGACTTCTTACGCCGGCACCTGCCGCCGCTGCATCTGACATGGCACGGGGGGAACTCCATCCAGTATATCGTGGTATGGTTCTTTATCGCGCTGTGGACGCTGATTGACCCCGGATTTCACCAGCGGTGCTACGCAGCGAAATCGCCGCAGGTGGCGCGATGGGGGATTGTGGTCAGCGTCTGCTGCTGGTTTGTGTTCGATTTGCTGACCACCAGTGCGGGGCTTTACGCGCGGGCTATTCTGGGCGACAGCCTGCAGGACCCCAAGTTTGCTTACCCCGTGCTGGCAGAGCGGGTACTGCCTCCGGTGGCGAAAGGCATCTTCTTCGTGGGAATGTTCGCCACGGTGATGTCGACCGTGGTGAGTTACACCTTTCTGTCAGCGGTGACGTTCGGGCGCGATTTGGTGTGGCGATGGCGGGGGGGTGAGGAGGCGGAGGCGATGCGCTACACACGCTGGGGCATCACGCTCGTGGGCGTGTTGGCAGTTGTGCTGGCATGGCGCGTGCAGTCGGTGGTGAACTTGTGGTATCTCATCGGCTCGCTGTTTATTCCCGGCTTATTGCTGCCGCTGGTAGGTAGTTACACTCATCGTTTTCGGGTATCGCCTGGGTTTGCGCTGGCGACCATGGTGCTGGGCTTCGGCACGTCATTGGGCTGGATGATTTACGGGTCACTGGGCGGGAGACTGGAAGACCCTGCCTTCCTGCAGCCGATGTATCCGGGCTTAGCGGTGGCGGTAATAGTGTATGTGGCGGGCTGGGTGTTGACGGGGCGAAAACTTGCTTCCGGGTCGCTGAATCCGGTATCATAAAAGTGGAAAAACACTCTGCATCACGCCGTAATCGGCAGGAGGGAAAAGAGTCTCTACGGACTGCATGAGCAGCTTCACTTCCTTAACCGGCGCGCAGATATTGCAGCGCCCGAAGACACAGTTGCGTGTCACCGACAATCTGGACGAGTTGCTGGCGGTGTTGCCTCCGCAGGTGCGTCGCGCCCTCGAACAGGAGCCAAGTCTGGAGGACCTGCTGGAGGTCATCCTGGACCTGGGACGAGAGCCACAGGCACGCTTTCCCGACCGTACCCTCCAGCTGAGCAACATGGAGGTGACGGAGGCGGATATCGACTATGTGGTGCAGCGCGTGGGTGCGTTCGGCAAGGACAACCGCGCCGGCATCGAGCGTACCCTTCACCGCATCTCCGCCATCCGCAACCGGCAGGGGCGCATCATCGGGCTGACCTGCCGCGTGGGACGGGCGGTCTTCGGCACTATTGACATCATTCAGGACGTGATCGAGCGCGGCAAGAGCGTGTTGATGCTGGGGCGCCCGGGCATCGGCAAGACCACCAAGCTGCGCGAAATCGCCCGCGTTCTCGCCGACGAGTTCAACAAGCGAGTGGTGATTGTAGACACCTCCAACGAAATCGCCGGGGATGGCGACATCCCACACCCCGCTATCGGCATGGCGCGGCGCATGCAGGTAGCTTCGCCCGAGCTGCAGCACGCCGTGATGATCGAGGCGGTGGAGAACCACATGCCGGAGGTTATCGTCATCGACGAAATCGGTACGGAGGCGGAAGCGTTCGCCGCACGTACCATCGCCGAGCGTGGCGTGCAGCTCATCGGTACGGCGCACGGCAACTCGCTGGAGAACCTGTTGATGAACCCTACCCTGTGCGACCTGGTGGGAGGCATTCAGGCGGTAACCCTCTCCGACGAGGAGGCACGCCGGCGCGGCACGCAGAAAACAGTGCTGGAGCGGAAGGCGCCGCCCACTTTCGACATCATCATCGAGATGATTGAAAAGGACAAACTGGCAATCCACCACGATGTCGCCAGCACCGTCGACCGTATCCTGCGCGGAGAGACACCTCGTCCGGAGGTGCGCGTGCGCCTGCCGGATGGTACAATACAGGTCGTTCAGGCAGGAGATGCACCCGAACCCGCGCGCGAAACTGGCACGCTGGTGGTACGTTCAGCCAGCCAGGTGCGTGAGCGACGGCAACTACCCTCCACCGTGCGCATCTTCCCGTACGGGGTCAGCCGCAACCGTCTGGAGCGTGCTATCCGCGAGTTGCGCGTACCCGCCTATATTGTGCGCGACGTGCAGCAGGCGGACGTGGTGATTGCCCTGAAGGCGAACGCCCGCCGCGAGCCCACGCGCATGAAGGAGGTGTCGGCGCGGGGGCTGCCGGTGTACGTGGTGAAGAGCAACACCTACGCGCAGATTGCCGGTAGCGTGCAGGACATCTTCGCGATGCGCCCGCCAGAGGGCTGGGAAGATTCGGAACCCGCGCTTGATCCGACGGAAGCCGCGCTGATGGAGACGGAAGCGGCCATTCAGGAGGTACTGCGCACCTCGATGCCGGTAGACCTCTCTCCGCAAAACAGCTACATCCGTCGCCTGCAGCACCAGCTGGTCGAGAAGTACCGGCTGGTGTCGGAAAGCGTGGGGGTCGAGCCGAACCGTCGCGTGCGCATCTCACCGCCGTAAATGGACGCGCTGTTTATCACCTTCGAAGGTGTTGAGGGAGCGGGCAAGACCACCCTTGCCCGCTGGCTTTCTGAACGTCTCCGGCAAGAGGGCATTCCCAACTGGCTGACATACGAACCTTGGGAACCACGCCTGCGCGAGGTGTTGCTGGAACACAGCGACCTGCGACGCGAGGAGGAACTGCTGCTTTTTCTCGCTGACCGCGCCATTCATACCCGCCATATTCGGGTTGCTCTCGCCGAGGGGAAAACAGTTATCTGTGACCGCTATGCCGACTCCACGCTGGTCTATCAGGGCTACGCGCGTGGGCTGGACATCGATTGGGTGAGGCAGATGAATCAGTTCGCTACCGGTGGATTGCAACCGGTGCGTACCTATCTGCTGGACGTGCCTGTGGAAATCGGTTTGACGCGCCAGCGTGAGCGCAACCGCATCGGGGCGGAGGAGATAGCCTTCCATGAGCGGGTACGCGCGGGGTTTCTGGCGGAAGCGCAGAGGGAACCACAGCGCTTCCTGGTGCTGGACGGCACGCGACCGCTGCCGGATTTACGGGAGCTGGTCTGGGCGGATGTAAGCCGTCTGCGGAGTTCCAGCGTATCCGTTCCTTCTCAGAACGGGGCTTGTGCCGAGTCATCCTCTGGTAAGGGCGCTGTTTGAACCCCCGCAACACTTCCTGTATAATAGAGGCGTCCGCAAGGCAGGAGGGGAGAATCATGAAACTGGTCATCGCTGTCGTGCATGACCGCGACAAGAACAGGATTTCGGACGCGCTGCTGCGCAACGGCTTCAAGTTCACGAAGGTGGCAAGCACAGGCGGTTTCCTGCGCGAGGGCAACGTGACGCTCTTCATCGGCGTGGAAGACGAGGACCTCGAGCAGGTGCTTCGCCTCATCGGAGAGAGCTGCAAGACGCGCGAGCAGTACGTGAACGTACTTCCTCCGGATGCTGCACCGGTAGGGGCGTTCGTGCCGAACCCTGTCAAGGTGCTGGTGGGAGGCGCGATTGTCTTCGTCGTGAACGTGGAACGTTTCGAACGCTTTTAACATGTCTCCGCGCGAGTTTTGCCTGAAAATCCAGATTCCAGAAACCTGCGCCCCGCTGGTGGAGCAGGCGTTGACGCATCGCTCTGTGCTGGCTGAGGGAGCAACGCAGAGCAACGAACGTCTGGAGTTTCTCGGCGATGCCGTGCTGGGTCTGATTGTCACCGAAGATCTGTTTCATCTTTTCCCCAATCACACGGAGGGTGACCTGTCACGTGCCCGTGCGCTCGTGGTGAGCCGACGGACGCTGGCTCAGGTGGCAAAGCAGCTAGGCGTGGACCAGGTGTTGCGCCTGAGCGCAGGGGAGGAGGCACAAGGAGGACGTCAGCGCAGCAGTATCCTTGCAGACGCCGTGGAGGCGTTGATTGCAGCGGTGTATCTGCAAGCCGGCATGGAAGAAGCGCGGCGGTTTGTGCTGCGGATGCTGGGTGACTTCATCCAGAGAGCGCCAGATGCCTCTCGCGCCCACGATTACAAGTCGCGGTTGCAGGAAAAAACG
>JAPWUZ010000016.1 GCA_028275265.1 Armatimonadota bacterium
CCGACGCTTTGCTTTACGGCTTGTTGCAGTTACAGCGCAAGATTCGCCAGCAACATCAGGGGATGATTATCGAACTGCCTCTGCTGAAGCGCACGGAGGTATCCAGCGGATGATTACTCAGGTTGCCAGACGATTTGTGAAGACGGTGCTTCCTCTGGCACAGGGGTTGAGCATCACCTTCCGACATCAGCCGCCGTTCCAGCAGCCGATTACGGTAGAGTATCCGGAGCAGAAGCGACCGATGTATCCGCGCACGCGCTGGCGGCATGTCCTGCGTCGCTATGACAACGGGCTGGAGCGATGCATCGGTTGTTCGTTGTGTGCGGGGGCGTGTCCGGCGCGCTGCATCTATGTGGAGGCAGCCGAAAACACCGATGAGCAGCGCTACTCGCCGGGCGAGCGATACGCGGTGCGTTATGAAATCAACATGTTGCGCTGCATCTTCTGCGGATACTGTCAGGAGGCGTGTCCGACGGGTGCGATCGTCCTGCGAGACGATTATGAACTCGCCGATTACCACCGCAGCGACTTCATCTACACCAAAGAGATGCTCTTAGAACCGATACCAGCCCCCAAAGAAGAGTGAGAAGGACACCGCCGCGGAACGAAAACCGCGGCGGTGAGTCTAATATTCGGGAACCGATGCGCAGTGCAAGGGCGTAATAAGCAACAGGAGGACAACCCGGAATGGAATGGACGAAAGAGGCAGCAGCCGGCTGGCAGGATGCGCGAGCGGAGTTTGAAACGCTCATGCGCCGTCATCATCGGACGGTGTTCAACATCGCCTACCGCCTGACCGGCAACAGAGACGATGCGGAGGACCTGACGCAGGAGGCTTTTATCCGTGCGTTCCGGTTCTTTGACCGCTACAATCGGGACATGCCCTTCGAGAACTGGATGTATCGCATCGTCAATAACGCCTTTATCGATATGCTGCGTCGGCGACCGAAACTGCAGGTACAGTCATTGGACCAGCCGCTGAATATTCAGGACTCGGACAGGGATGTGCAACTGGAGATACCCGATGCAGCCTCGAACCCTGAAACTATCGTGATGTCGGAGGAGTTGGAGGACTACATCCAGCGCGCTCTGGATGCTCTGCCACCCGATTTTCGGGCGACCGTGATACTGGCGGACATTCAGGGGTTATCGTATGAAGAGATTGCCGAGGCGATGCACTGTTCGCTGGGCACGGTGCGCTCGCGCTTGCATCGCGGCAGGCGGTTTCTTCGCCAACGCATCGAAGCGTATCAGCAAGCCAAAGCGCGTGGAGAGGTGACTGAATGATGAACTGCGGCAAAGTGCAGAATTTGCTCTCTTGTTACATCGATAGAGAGCTGTCGGGTGTCGATATGCTTGCCATCCAGAGGCATCTGGATGGATGTTCAGAATGCCGGCGCGAATACCTCACCCTTCTTCAGGTCAAGCGCCTGCTCAGTGAAATGCCCATTGTGGCTCCGTCTGCTTCTTTCGAAGACCGTTTGGTAGAGAGTGTGCTTGGCGCCTCTGCTCCTGCGAACAGGTGGCGTTTCATCCTGCCCAGACAGCTGGTGCGTCCACTGGCACTGGCAGCTGCCCTTGGAGCGATTGCGGTGGGAGTGTGGTACTTCGGCGTACAGGCGCGAACGCCGTCGGAGCGAGACATCGCCGCCGCGGCAGGAATAGCCAGCGAGATAGACCATGCGACGCTGGATGCCTACCTCTCTGGCAAACTGCATCTTCGGCAGCAGCCCTACGTACCGGCAGAGATCCCGCTATACCCGTATGATAACCGGGCTTCGCTGGTCTCCGTCCGATATTATCGGTGAGACAGAACAGCGGGGGCAATAGAACACGCCTCCGCTTCCATTCCCATAACTATGCAACACAAGGAGGGATGTCAACAATGATGACTCAGCCTAAGGCTTGGGTCTTTACTGTGATGATTCTGTTCAGCGTGGCGTTGGGTGCGTTCCTCGGAACCGCTTTCCAGAAGCCGGGTGTTACCCTTGCACAGGGCGGCGCACGCCCGGTGTCCGCTACCGCCAGTATCTCTAAAGCGGATGCCCTCAGCGCGGCGGAAGCGATGGAGAGTGCGTTTGTGCGGGTGGCAGAAGAGGTATCTCCGGCAGTGGTGACCATCTACGCACGCAAGACCGTCACCCGCCCCAATCTTCGCCTCGATATTCCGGATGATTTTCCCTTCCCGTTCGAGTTCCGGCGGGGCGGTCGCGCTCCGGAAACAGTACCTATACCGACGCGGGGCGTTGGCTCCGGGGTGATTGTGCGGAGCGACGGCTACATCCTGACCAACGACCACGTGGTAGCAGGCGCGGACCGCGTGGAGGTCGTGCTCAGCGATGGGCGCAGGCTGGAAGGCAAAGTGATGCGCGACTTCCGCAGCGATATCGCTGTGGTGAAAGTGAACGCTACCGGTTTGCCAACGGCCCGGCTGGGTGATTCCGATACGGTGCGCGTGGGGCAGTGGGCGATTGCATTGGGAAGCCCCTTCGATAAGCAGAACTCGATGACCGTTGGCGTTGTCAGTGCCCTGGGTCGCCGTGAGGCTATCGGAAGCGCCATGCAGGGACAGCGCTACTACCCGAATCTCATCCAGACGGACGCCTCCATTAACCCGGGCAACTCGGGCGGTCCGCTGTTGAACATTCGCGGTGAGGTCATCGGTATCAACACCGCCATCGAGTCGCCGACGGGCAGCTTCGCGGGAATCGGCTTCGCCGTGCCGATTAATACCGCTCGTTTCGTGATGGAACAGCTCATCACGCGCGGCAAGGTGGTGCGTGGCTTCTTTGGGGTGATGCCTGCCGATGTGACGCCCGAGGATGCCCAGAGGCTGAAGGTCAAGCAGGGTGCGCTGATCACTTCGGTGACGGAAGGCTCGCCGGCAGCGCAGGCAGGTATCCAGGTCGAAGACGTGGTGGTCGAGTACAACGGCAAGCCGGTCAAGGGCGAGGTGGACTTCCGCGATATGGTCGCCCGTACCGAGCCGGGTACGGTCGTGCCGGTGAAAATCGTGCGCAACGGGCGCGAGATGACCCTGCGTGTGAAGGTAGGCGAAGCGCCAGAGGTGGATGAGCAGACGCGCCAGCGCGAACAACCGCAGGAGAGCGGACGCAAACTGGGCATCAGCATCGAGCGGCTCACTCCAGATCTGGTGGAGCGTTATCAGCTTCCACGCGGCACGCAGGGCGTGGTGATTACTGAGGTGGTGCCTGGAAGCGCGGCGGACGATGCGGGTCTGGCTGTCGGCGACGTGATACTGCAGGTGGACGGACAGCGAGTAAACAACGTGGATGAGGTTCACCGCATTGTCTCGGGGCATAAGTCGGGCGACACGGTTATCTTCATCGTGCGCACGAAAACCGACGACGGCTTTGTGACCCGGCGCGTACGCGTGGAAGTGCCTTAGCGTTAGCCCTCACCCCCGACCCCTCTCCCGGAGCTTCGGGAGAGGGGTGTTGTGTTCTCGTTTTCCCTTACGACAGGGGCGCGTCTGCCGGTAAGCCGAAGGCTCACCGGCAGGTTCTCCATCCACGAACGCAGGCTAAAGCCTGCGGCTACATTCTGTTGTTTTCGAACACTCTCTCACCCGGCGACCTCCCTGCGACACTGCCACGCAATCCGCATCTTTTCCAGCAAGCTGGTGTGTGCCCTCTGTCGAAAAACGTCGTAGCCGTTGGTTTCGATGTGATCGAGAATGAGGGCGTAGAGGCGGCTGCCCAGCAACACGGGATAACGATACTCGCGCGGCAACAGGGGGATGCCCATCTCTGCCTCGCGATACAGCGCACTTGTGCGTTCTATCTCGAAACGCATAAGCTGGATGACCCGCTCCGAGAGCCTGCCCTGTGCGATGTCCTGCTCGGTAACGCCGAAGCGGTGCATATCCTCTTCGGGAAGGTAAATCCTGCCCCTTCGCCAGTCCTCGCCCACGTCACGCAGGAAGTTGGTCATTTGCATCGCCTCACCCATGCGCGTGGCTGGCGGTAAGAGCGTCTCGTGATGACAGCGGAACAGGCACAGCATCATCGCGCCAACCACAGCGGCACTGCCCCACATATAATCCCGCAGCTCGGCATAGGTGCGGTAACGGGTGCGGTACAGGTCCATGCGCATCGCATTGAGGAAATCGTGCATGTACCTTTCGGGAATCTCGAACACTCTCGCCGTATGTGCAAAGGCGCGAAGCACGGGTTCATCCACCCATTGCCCGCCGAGCGCGCGTTGCAGGGTTCGTTCGTATTCGTCGATGTAGCGGGCAATCTCATCGGCGTTCGCTCTGCTCGGCTCGTCTACCCACTGGTCAGGTAGGCGTACAAAAGCATAGAGAGCATGCACATGAGGACGCACCTCCGGCGGGAAGAAGCGGGTGGCAAAGTAGTAGCTCTTGCCGAAGTGCCGCTGTACCGCCTGACAATAACGGTAGTCTGCAGTGAGGTGCGTCTCTCTCATGGCATCATCCTTGCCCACCACCGTTCGTTCACCGAAGCCCTGCCCTTCACCAGCTGGCTAAAACCTGCCTGTCGAGTTTTCTCCACCGTGTCCAGACACTCCACCTCCTGACGCAGGGATTCCAGCATCTGCGTCATCTTCTGGTGCGCTTCAGCCAGCCACTCATCGGCAGAACAGCCGTACGCACGGAAAGAGGCACCCAGATGCAGGAAGGCTCGAGGATACTGGTGCAGCGTCGGGCTGATGACGATAGCCAGAGGCAACACCTGCGCATCGGGAACGCGCTGAGCCAGCCAGAACAGGGACCTTTTGAAAGGAAGAAGGTGAAAACCAGCGTGCAGGACGCCCTCCGGAAAAAGGAACAGCACACGCGGGGGGGTCTGTAGCAGACGCACTGTCTGGCGTACCGTGCGTGCCCTGACCATCGTGTCGCCCGGCGGATAGGGAAGCGCGCCGAGCGCCCAAAAAGGAGGAAACCACCTCCACTCTTCCATCCACATGCTCAGGGGCAGTTTCCACTGTTTACCCAGCACGTAGCACAGAAAACCGTCCCACCAGTAATGGTGATTGGCAAAGATGATAACGGGGTGGTCTCGGGCAGGTGGCTCGGTGACACGGGCGTATACCGCTCGAAAATGCGCAGCCACACTGCGGCGGATGAAAGCGTCCGCCACCAGTCTGCCTGCCGCCTTCAGCGCACCCGGTATTCGCGCCCTTTCCATAGCACCTTTCCCCGGCTGTACCACAGGATGGAACGCCACAGCACGAACTCGCCGATAAGGATGCTCAGCGGATACAGTGCTCCATACCACAATGGCAAGCCCGCCATCCAGCCCGAAGCGGCAAACAGCATCGCGCTCAGCAGGTAGTCCACGCCGTGCCAGACATTGAACCCGACCAGCAAGCCCTCTAGCAGCGGCAACAGGTACACCGCCAGCAGTGCGAGTGCGACCACTACCGCACTGGATACCGAACCGCAGATAGCGACCCCGTTCTTCGAGAAGCCGTCCACAGCTTCGCTCAACGTGTCGTACATGCTGACACGAAACAGAGTTCGCCCGTCGAGGATGCACAGCCTGTCTCCCCGCTTCTTCAGCGTACGTGCCAGCTGAACGTCTTCCAGCACAGCGTTGTGTACGAGGCGATGTGGCTGCACCCACTGATAGTACTCGCGCGGGAAAGCCATCACCTGACCGTTGGCAAAGCCGAAAGCAGGGTGGGGGTGTTTCTCGGCGAACGCCAGCGGCAGCAGGGTGAAAACGGAGAACGGAACCATCAGCTTCAGCAAACCCACGGGGAGACTGCTCGCGTGCAGGCTGGGAACGGCGGTGACCAGCTGCGCCTGTTCACCCTCCGCCAGAACCCGCGCCATCGACGCGATGCTGGTTTCGTGCAAACTCAGGTCTGCGTCCAGAAACAGCAGCCAGTCACCCTGCGCGCGGCTGCCCAGTTGATGGCACGCCCAGTTCTTGCCGACCCAGTCGGGCGGTTTGGGCGGTGCAGCAAACCAGCCGAACGGTTCACCCGGCTGATACGGAGGCAGGTTTTCGCGCAGCCATTCGGCACTGCCGTCTTCGGAACCGTCGTCGCACAGGATGACCTCAAAAGGCGCGGGCTTCTGGCAACGAAGCATCCGCACCAGACTCGGCAGGCGATGCCTTTCGTTGCGGACGGGTATCAACACGCTCACCTTCGGCAAGGGGTGTGTAGGTTCCACCGCAAGCGGCACACGTCGCCGCTTCCAGTGCCTGAGGTTTGCCAGCAAGATCACGCCCTGAACCAGCAGGATGGGCAACACCCACCGGGCTATCATTTCTGTCCCTTGCCTCTTCGAACGCCTGTCTCCTGCTCGATCCGCTGTTGTAGCAGTTCCGCCGAGATTAGCACCATTGGGATGCCGTTGCCGGGCACCGTGCTCGCACCCACAAAGTATACTCCCTCAAACGGGGCGCGGTTCGACGGGCGGAAGCAGGTGGACTGGAAAAAGTCGTGGCTCAGCCCGAACGCCGCTCCCTGCCATAAGCCCATCGCTTCCCAATCGGCAGGAGAGATGTCCTGGACAAAGAGGATACCATCCCGACGCAAGCCCGCTTCTCGCTCCAGTCGGCTCAGCACCTTTCGCAGCACTTCGTTTTTCATGCTGGTGGCGTCCTGTCCGGAACGGTTTGGCACGGGTACCAGCACATACAGGTTTTCGCTGCCTTCGGGCGCATCGGATGGCTCGGTGCGCACAGACAGACAGGTGTAAAACGACGGGTCTTCAGGCACCGTTTTCTGCACAAAAATCTCCTGCAGGTTGCGTTCAAAGTCCGCGCTGAAATGCACGTTGTGGTGCAGTAGCTGAGCTAGTTTGCCCGTATATCCTATCAGAAACACCAGCGCGCTGCACGAGTTGCGCCACTTTCGGGACGCTTGTTTGCTGGAGGGCAGCATGTTCTGGTAGGCGGTGGGCACGTCGGCGTTCAGCACCACCACATCCGCCTTTATCGTTTCGCCTGAGGCGAGACGAACTCCCATCGCGCGCCCTGATTCGACCATCACCTGTTCCACGCGCTCACCCGTGCTTATCTGCACGCCCTCTTCGCGCGCCAGCGTCTCCAGCGCACGCACCAGTTGGTACATCCCGCCGCGCGGAAACCACACCCCTTCCCCCGACTCCATGTAAGTGAGGATGCCGTACACCCACGGTGACTGCATTGGCGAGAGCCCCAGATACATGGTCTGGAAGGTGAACAGCATCTGCAGGCGGGGGTCGCGGGTGTAGCGGCGCACGCGGCGGTACAGGTTAGCGAGCAGACGGTGCTTCACCAGCAAGCGGATTTGCCCGGCACCCAGCAGGTCTAAGGGGGAGTGATAGTTACGGCGCACGAACGCAGGCACAACGTCATGTAGCATCGCGGAAAGGTCAGCCATCAGCCGCAGGTAGTTGGGCACTTCTGCAGGGGACATCTTCTGCGCAATCTCGCGCACCATGCTGGCAATGCATGGTGAAGAGTCGAAACGGGTTCCGTCTGCATAGAAGACGCGATAAGATGGGTTCAGCAGCACTGGTTGCAGGTAGTCCTCCAGCCGGCGGTGCAGGTCGCGGAAAAGTTTCTCCAGCGGGTCCAGCATCATCAGCAGGGTGGGACCGGTGTCGAAGCGGAACCCATCGCGCTCGAACAGTCCCACACGCCCACCCAGCTGCGTGCGCTGTTCCAACAGGGTCACCCGGTAGCCCGCGTGCGCCAGTCTCGCCGCTGCCGCCAGGCCACCGATACCTCCTCCAACGATGATAACGTGTGTCATGCCGATACTCCCTGTAAGCGGGATGCCTGTCGGTATCGTCTCCTCCACACGAGCAGCATCATCGTGGTGACTGCCACCAGCCACAACACAGTTGCCATCGGACGCATATACAGCCACGCCAGCCCCGCCATGAAAGCCCCCTGTATCAGGTAAAGCGCGAGGGCAGCGGGTTCCCACTCTCCTCGCCAGCGCCGGTCGGCCTTCCAGAACACCGCCGCCACAAGCGTGCCCGTCAGCCACCATCCCAGCCAGTTGACGTAGGGCATCCCGTAGAAGCCGCCCTCGGTGTGCCACTGCCAGTACGCGAACCCGGTGGTCATCGCCGGGTCCATCGCGAAATCCCATACTGTCAGGATAAACCCTGCCACTATGGGGCGGAGCCATCCGTGCGGTAACAATCTTTCGGTCAGCATCATGGCGGGGTACAGCATCATCATCCACGAGAGGGGGATCAGGTAGGGAACATGCCCCAGCAGCTTGGGCCCGAGCAGGTCCGTATACGAGTAGGAGCCAAAGGGGATGCCGGTGGTCGTGCCAAGCAACTCCATGCCGCCTGCCAGCAGGATGCACAGAGCCAGCAGGGTCAACGTGGATTTCCAGCCTTCACGATACACCATGAGCATCACAGCGGTAAGCACCCCTGTCACCACGTTGGCGATGCCCAGCCAGAAGGTCACCGTGGTGTAATCCCAGTCCGGTACCTGTGACAGGTTATAAAGCGCCCAGGTGCCGCTTAGACTAAAGACGGCAACCATGGCGTGCAGCAGCAAGAAAAGAATGCCCAGTTTGCGTAAAAACATCACCGCTTTCCGTACACACCCCCAGCCCGTTTGCCCGATTATACCTCAAACAGACTATCACTTGCGTTGCAGGCGGATGATGTGCAGACGGCGCCTGTCAGGAGGCATGTCAGGGTAGTAGACCTCTCCAACGCTGAGGAAGCGAAAGAGAGGCACGAATACCTCCGAGAACTCCTCCAGTTTCAGCCGGTAGGGTCCGCCTTCAGGAGGCTGGGGCTGGTCGTGGTGAAACTCGCGCATGAAAAGGATGCCGCCGGGTTTCAGCACGCGCGCCACCGAGCGGGCGTACATGGGGCGAATCTCCGGCGCGAACGAGTGGAAGCAGCCTGAGTCGCATATCAGGTCGATACTGCCGTCGCGGAAGGGCAGGAAGCGGGCGTCCGCCTGGATTAGCGGGATGTGCAATCCCGCCTGACGAATGCGCGCCCTGGCGAAATGCAGGGGTTCGGCAGCGATGTCTACCCCCACTGCATCGTAGCCCTGGTGGGCAAGATACAGCAGGTCGGTTCCGGTGCCGCAGCCGAGGTCAACGGTTACGCCCTTCGGCAGCAGCCCGCGCCGCACCGCTTCTACAAGTGCTTCCGCTGGCTGCTCACGGTGCCAGGGCATCCGGTCAGGCGGTGATTCGCGATAACGTTGCTGCCATCGTTGCGTATGTTCGTCCCTCATCGCACAATCAGCACAGGCTTGTCGTGAACGGCGTGAAGCACCTTGTGGGAGACACTTCCCAGCAGCAGAGCGGAGGCGTCGGTCAACCCGCGTGAGCCCATCACAATCAAGTCCACGTTTTCTTCGGTGGCGACCTTGACAATTGTCTCCGCGGTGTGACCGTACTCGACGCGGGTTTGATATTCCACGTTCGCCTCTTCCAGCAGGGGCGTGGTGATTGTAAGCACACCCTCCGCTGCCTGTTCCATCAGACGGGTGACCACCGCCACATCGGTCGCGCCACCGGGCAGTATGGTAGAGCCAGCCAGCACAGCAGGGATGTGCACCACATGCAAGACGATCACCCTTGCCCCGTAGGTCTTCGCCAGCTCCGCCGCCCAGCGAGCCGCTTTCAGAGCGGTCTCCGAGCCGTCGGTAGCCAGAAGGATACGTTGAATCATAAGCAACCCTCCCTGCTAGTCATTCGCACCGGGCGGCGGTTTTTCCTTGCCTGACGGTAGGCACGGACACGAGCACCATCCACCGGCAGCCGCGCTGTCGCGGCTAAGGGTGCTTCTCCACATGGAGGGCGACGTCTTCGGCGTACAGGGGCGTTCTCAGGACGAGATAACCGCCTTCGTGCTGCACGTCATCTTCCCGAACCAGATGGCAGTTCGCAGGAGAGAACCACTGCAGGCAGTATGTTCCGGCGGGAATGCCCAGCATGACTGTGGTCTGAGGCGCGCCTTCCGCGATATGTAGCACGTACCGCTTACCGGGCGCACCCATCACACGGATGCGCACATCCCCTGCATACCATGCCAGTATCTCGTTGCACGGCTGCAGGTCCCATACCTGTATCTGTTCGAGAAACCGCTTGAGGAAAGCAATCTGCCGACGCAGGTCGTCACCGCCGTAGCCGGGCGTCTCGGCACGGATAGGAGCAGTGCCGTCGGGATGTTCTACCGTGTAGGAGTAGTCCAGATGGCTGAATACCCCGCCGCCGGAGAGCATAAATTGCCATGCCTCGATGCGGTAGGGCGAGGCGCATTGACCCGCGAAACCCGTCTCATCATCGGACATGACCTTTTGCAGGTGGTAATTCCATGCAACTGCTTCGGGCAGAGCGTAGTGGAAGTTGAAGATGGAAACCTCCTCCGGCGGGTTAGCGATGCGAAGGGTGCGGTTCTGCACATTCATCGCGATGAGGTGTTGGTTCGGCAGAGAGGCTTCAGTTTCCCGAATAACCTTTGCGATATGCCGCTGCCACTGCTCGTAGGCGGTGTGGTCGTGGCGGGAGTAAGGCTCGTTGATGATTTCGTAGTACACATTGTCGAAAGCGTTCAGCTCCTGTACCACCCGGCGCACGAATGCTTCCATCACCGGTAGCAGAGGGTTGTCTTCCACACGGTACACCTGCTCCTTGTCTTCGGGTCCGATGCCCTCCACGTTGTTGCGCGGGTGCATGGGGCAGATTTCCCACAAAGCCTGCTCATACCAGAAGCAGAACAGCACCAACTCCACCACAATACCGCGTTCGGACGCCTTCTGCACGAAATCGCGCAGGCGTGCGAAGTACGCCGCGTTGAACTCGCGGAGGGTGTACTTGCCGTTCACCTGCTTCCATGGTGACACATACGCCTCGGGAGTGGGGGCGAGCACGTTGTCCACAATACCGAAGGAGCCCGGGATCTCGCGGTATACGCCCGAGAAGGTGCGTGTGAGGTTGAAGCCCCATCGTTGCAATGTGTCCAGATAGCGGACATAATCCATTGCGCCGTTCAGTACCGAGCCGTAATGCTCCCCGCAGGTTATCAGCACCACAGGCTCGCTGCGAAACTGCAGGTAATGCGGGTTCCGGGCGTAGAGTTGTAACATGCCGTTTCCTCCGATAAGTGTATTCATCGCGTGTGAAAAAGTGAGGCTCCTGCCGAGCCGTTATCCATCACCCAATACTACGGGAACAGGAAAGTTCCTTTGTGGCGGAGAAAACGTTCGGCGCATTGCTCCACGTGGAGGATAGGCATGAAGCTCTGGCTGCGCTGTGTATGGTTCATTGTTCTGTGCTCCTTTGCATCCGCTCAACCCCGCTTCGAGCGCATGGCGGCTTTGCACGAGACGGTGGTTTCCGTGCATGAAGCATCAGGCATCGCGGGGATGTTTACGTACGACCATGACCCGCAGTTCTGGCTGGAGTACCTTGCGATGGGCAAGCTGCTGGTCGGGGTGCGGGAGGGAAGCGAAACCCGCTGGCTCCATCAGGCGAAAGACCTGCAGGTGCGCAACATCCCTACCGGTGAAGGCGTTGAGGCACTGGGTACAGTGGCAGGCAAGCGGGTGCATGTGCAGGTGTTGCCCACCGCCCGAGGCAGAGACACCCAGCGCTGGGAAGGCTGTGCGCTCTTTCTGGTGACCTGCGAACCCAATGCACGACTGATTCTGCGATACGGCGGCATCGGGCGTGTGCGCATTCATGGCTTCCGTCCACAATTGCCCCAGCGGGTCGACTACCTCACGCAGGCGGATTTCCTGCCCACGCCGGCGGAAGCGTACGAGGTGGACATCCAGACATGGGGGGCGGTGCTCCGCACACGCGAGATACCGCTGTTTGTAGCGGTGAGCGTAGACAGAGAAAGGTCTGCACGGCTCTTCCAGGACGGGGCTTTCATGCGGGTGGAGTATCATGCGCCGAGATCGCGAGCAACTCTTGTAGCCTCCTTCGCGGAGAGCAGGGAGGGGGCGATTGCACTTGTCCGCGTACATCCGGGCAATGTGGAGCAGGAGTGCCGTCAACGGTTTCGCCACCTGCGCGCCTCTGCGTGGATACAGACGCCATCCCGCGAACTCAATGATGCCTTCCACTGGGCAATTATCCACATGGAATACGCATGGGTACGCCCTTTTGGATGGATTGAGGGACTGCGCCACTGGGGCACTTTCTACTCCCAGCAGCACAACATGGCGGCGGACTGGATTGGGCAGGCACCGCGTTCCCGTGAGATGCTTTTGACTCACGCGGTGCATCTGCTGCCGGGTGGGCAGGTGCCGCAGCTGCACCCCAACGGTCAAACCCGGCTGGACTTCGGAGGATGGAACCAGTTTTATGTGTGGGGCGTGGAGCATTACTGGCAACACACGGGCGACAGGGATTTCCTCCAGCGTATCCTGCCCGCGCTCGAACGGGTGGTGCAGCAGACCTTTGAAGAGCACGACCCCGACGGCAACGGCTTGCTGGGTTTCGGTCAGCAGATTGGCAATCAGGAGGATTACATCTCCACTCCCGAGGATGGCACTTCGCCTACCATCGCTGGAATGGAGATGAAGCGTATTCTGGGGCGGATGTTGCTGGCTGCTGGGCGCACGCGAGAGGCGGAAGCGTGCTATGCCGAACGTCGGCGAATGTGGCAGGCGTTGAGGAAACATCTGTGGATGCCCGAACTGGGCAGATTTGCCTTCTACCGTGATAGCCTGGGGGTGCTCCATCTGGAGGGGCAATACCATACCCTTATCTGGCCCGTATTGTATTGCCCGCTCACCGTCACGGAGAAGTACACCTCGATGCGTCATCTGGCGGATACACTCACAGGAGAGGAGGGACAGGTGTATTGCAGTAACAACTTCCCTCACCACGTCATGGCGACGGTGGGCAGTCAGGCGGGCGGACAGCAACAGCCGTGGGCGACTCTGGCATGGGCGGATTTGGGCGACGGCGATCGTGCAGTGCGCCCTCTGGAATGGATAGCGCGTCGGGTCATGCAGTCGCCGAATTCGGGCAGCTGGCCCGAGGTTGCCGAGGAGGTACCCGCCTATTTCACCCCGCCCGCAGGAGTGTTTGTGTGGGGCGTGATAGAAGGGCTATTTGGTCTCAAGCGCGATATACCCGGCCGGTGGATTCAGGTTGCCCCATGCCTGCCAAAGGACTGGAATTACGCGGAACTGCACCTGCCAGACATCCGACTTGTGGTGAAACAGGACAGCACGAGCATCCGCATCCTCCTGAGGCAGGAGAAACCTCTTGTCGCGCGCTTCCGCATCCACATTCCACCGAGCCGAAGGGTATGGGTGACGGGGGCAGCAGGATATCGCATAGAGCCCGCTATTCGGGGACATACGGTCACTTTCTCCGCCGCCAAGGCGAAGAGAGCCGATGTGGTGGTTCGATGGGAACCACAGCCGGTCGATGTGAGCGGTGGAAGCACAGTGCCTACAGGCGGGCTGTTCCATCTCCGGCTTTATAAGCCTGTCAGGAAGGCTTCCTACCATGGCGGTTCGGACGTGGCGATGCTCAAACGCCTTTTGGACCCGTTGCACGTCCTGCAGGGCGAGTCCTGGGAATCTGGCGGTAGTGGATTCTACAGTCCGATGCGAGAAACCCTTTCACCCTGCCCGAACGACTACGGGCAAGTGGGCAGGAGACTGTTCAGCCGTCGCACGGTTTTCGTAGGCTGTTCGTTCGGAAAGGGAGAAGGGAAGGAGTTTTTCCTGCCCGTCGATTTTGAGGTGCGCGACCCGGACGCACCAACGCCGGCGGAGATGGTGAAAGATGGTAAGTTGTGGAAACTGCGCTACAGTTTGCGGAAAGAGAGCACCCTCACACTGACTCGGGCAGAGCTCGCCAGATTGACGCCGGGCATCAACAGCCTGAAGCTGCCTCCCACGCGGCATGAGAGCAACGAAACTGTCCTGCGGTTTGATGCCCGACCTCTATACGATAGCGCGGACTGGCTTGCGCTGGCGAGGGCGTGTGTGCGTCACGTTCCCCTGCCCGCAGAGATGATGTCACCCGATACCGAATGGCGCACGTGGCGCGTATGGTTCGCGTACGGACATCCGCCCTGGAACGGTTTGCAACCACCCCTGCAGGGGCTGGAGAATGTGCCTCTGCTGGAACCACCCTGCGTGCCGGGCGTCTCGTTCTTGAACCCCGGACGAAAGGCTGTGGTGGTTTCGCGCACCATCGGTCGTCCTTCGGTGACGTTTCCTCTCAGCGGGAAAGGGCGCAAGGTGTATCTGCTGGTGATTCCGCTGCTGGACAACCACGATGTGTTCGCGCCGGTAGCGAGGGTGAGCGTGCAATGTGCGGATGGCACGCTGTTCAGCCGAACCCTGCATTTTCCGGGTGACATCGACTGGTGGGCGCCGCGGCGCATCGTTGGCGATTTTGCGACTTACAGCAGCGAATGGCAGTCGCCGCTCAGCTGGGAGACACCCTCGTGTGTGATGAACGTGGTGGACATCGACCTCGGTACGGAGCGGGGATTGCTGTCGGTGACGGTAGAGACCATCGGGCGTTACCCCGCGCTGGCTGTGGTGGGTGCCAGCGTCTGGGGTAGCCCGGCTCTGTCCGCGACGGGGCGACTGCCGGAGAGCGCGCAACAGGTGCTTGCCCTGCAACCTCGCACGCTGTTTGTGTTCGACGCGCCTTCGCTGGAAAACTGGGAGATAAAGGGTACCGCGTGGGGTATTGCGGATACCGTTGGCGACCCCTGGGGCAGGCGTGGAACCAGCCGATACTTCGCCAACTCGATGGCGGGAGGCGAACAGGCGACGGGTGAGATACTCTCTCCGCCGTTTCGGATTAGCGGCTCGCGGCTCATCTTCCTGAGCAACGGTCACGGCGCGCGCAACTACTTTGCTCTGGTAGATGCACAGACGGGCGAGGAGTTGCGTCGCGCGCCCGCACCCAACAGGACGGGGGTGTTTGTAAAGAACGAGTGGGATGTTTCCGATTTCAAAGGGAGGGTGGTGCGTTTCAAGGCGGTAGATGCCGAAGACGGTAGCGCCTACGCGTGGATCGGCTTTGACGACATTGTGGAGATGCCGTGAAGCGGTCGAAGAAAAAATTCTTTGTGGAACCCGTGCATTGCGCGAAAACTGTGGTATAATACTGGGTGGCGAAGCGCGGGGGGTGTTCCTCCGCGAGGGGAAAAATTTTCCCGAAAAATCTCGTCGGAACCGTTGACAAATCGCGGATGTGTGGTGTATATTATTATCCGCGACAGAGAAAACGGTAGCTCCTTGAAAACTAGGCAGAGGGCAGAAGCCTTGAGGTCGGACGCCAGGCGAAGACTTTACGCCATCGCAAATCCCTACCCGGTTGGGTAGTGGTATAGATTTTCGATGGAGAGTTTGATCCTGGCTCAGGGCGAACGCTAGCGGCGTGCCTGCGACATGCAAGTCGAGCGGGGGGAGGAGCTTCGGCTCCGAACCTAGCGGCGAACGGTCGAGTAACACGTAAGCAACCTGCCCCGAAGACCGGGATAACAGCTCGAAAGGGCTGCTAATACCGGATGTGCCCACGCAGAGGCATCTCTGCGTGAGTAAAACCCGCAAGGGGCTTCGGGAGGGGCTTGCGGCCCATCAGCTAGTTGGTAGGGTAACGGCCTACCAAGGCGGCGACGGGTAGCTGGTCTGAGAGGACGGCCAGCCGGACTGGGACTGAGACACGGCCCAGACTCCTACGGGAGGCAGCAGTCGGGAGTCTTGCACAATGGGGGAAACCCTGATGCAGCGACGCCGCGTGCGGGATGAAGTCCTTCGGGACGTAAACCGCTTTTGTCCGGGAAGAAGTTCTGACGGTACCGGACGAATAAGCCCCGGCTAACTACGTGCCAGCAGCCGCGGTAAAACGTAGGGGGCGAGCGTTGCCCGGATTTACTGGGCGTAAAGCGCGCGTAGGCGGCTGCGTAAGTGGGGAGTTAAAGCCCTCGGCTCAACCGAGGAAATGCTCCTCAAACTGCGCGGCTTGAGTGTAGGAGAGGGGAGTGGAATTCCCGGTGTAGCGGTGAAATGCGTTGATATCGGGAGGAACACCGGTGGCGAAGGCGGCTCCCTGGCCTACCACTGACGCTGAGGCGCGAAAGCGTGGGGAGCGAACGGGATTAGATACCCCGGTAGTCCACGCCGTAAACGATGAGCGCTAGGTGTTGGCGGTCTCGACCCCGCCAGTGCCGTAGCTAACGCATTAAGCGCTCCGCCTGGGGAGTACGGCCGCAAGGTTGAAACTCAAAGGAATTGACGGGGGCCCGCACAAGCGGTGGAGCATGTGGATTAATTCGATACTAACCGAAGAACCTTACCCAGGCTTGACATGCACACGCAAGCCCTGGAAACAGGGCCCTCCAGGGTAACCTGGACGTGTGCACAGCTGTTGCATGGCTGTCGTCAGCTCGTGCCGTGAGGTGTTGGGTTAAGTCCCGCAACGAGCGCAACCCGCGCCCCATGTTGCCAACGGGTCATGCCGGGCACTCTTGGGGGACTGCCCGGGTAACCGGGAGGAAGGAGCGGATGACGTCAAGTCGGCATGGCGCTTACGCCTGGGGCCTCACACATGCTACAATGGGCGCAACAAAGGGTTCCGATGCCGCGAGGCGGAGGCAATCCCAAAAATACGCCCTCAGTTCAGATCGCAGGCTGCAACTCGCCTGCGTGAAGCCGGAATCGCTAGTAACCGCAGATCAGCTATGCTGCGGTGAATACGTTCCCGGGCCTTGTACACACCGCCCGTCAAGTCACCTGAGTCGTCTGCACCTGAAGTCCGTGGCCCAACCCGCAAGGGAGGGAGCGGCCGAGGGTGCGGGGGGCAAGGGGGACTAAGTCGTAACAAGGTAGCCGTACCGGAAGGTGCGGCTGGATCACCTCCTTTCTAAGGAGACCCGCCCGCCTCCTCGGAGGCGCGGTCTCTAGGTCGAGCGTCTGGCAAGACCGCAAGGCTCTCTCTGCCTAGTTTTGAAGGAGTTGCCTATTCGCCTGTATGAAGCGCACGTGGAAACATAGCGTTCGTGGCGGCTGAAGCTCCTTGACAAAGCGTGTGGCGTCAAGGGGAGGCGTCAGCCTCCCCTTTCTGTCGCGAAGCGGGCCTATAGCTCAGGTGGCTAGAGCGCACCCCTGATAAGGGTGAGGTCGATGGTTCGAGTCCATCTAGGCCCACCATCGCGCGGGGGCTTAGCTCAGCTGGGAGAGCGTCTGCTTTGCACGCAGAAGGTCAGCGGTTCGAATCCGCTAGCCTCCACCACACCGACAACGTTGACAGGCAACACCTGTTGTGGTATAATAGATGCCTGCAGGCGGGGGACAGCGTGAACCCGCCCAAAGTGTGAGCACCTTGAAAGTTGCATAGGGGTTCGGCATCAAACCGGGCAAAGCGTCTGAGTATGCCGGTCAAGCTACAAAGGGCGCACGGTGGATGCCTTGGGGCAAAGGGCCGATGAAGGACGCGGTCAGCGGCGAAACGCCTCGGGGAGCCGCAAACAGGCTGTGATCCGAGGGTCTCCGAATGGGGTAACCCGGCCGTCGTAATGGACGGTCACCCACCGCTGAATCCATAGGCGGTGTGGAGGGCACCCGGGGAACTGAAACATCTTAGTACCCGGAGGAAAAGAAAGCAGATGCGATTCCCTTAGTAGCGGCGAGCGAACGGGGAACAGCCCAAACCGATAGGGTGTCAAAGCGGGCAGCGTTGCCCTATCGGGGTAGCGGGACCCACCAGCGGGATGGCACCGTCCCGCAGGGAGTTACAAAATCGCCCGTTAGCAGAAGTGCCTGGAACGGCACGCCATAGAGGGTGACAGCCCCGTACGCGAAAACGGAGCGATCTCCCGGTGGGGATCCCAAGTAGCACGGAGCACGAGGAACTCTGTGCGAATCTGCGCCGACCACGGCGTAAGGCTAAATACCCTTTGCCACCGATAGCGCACCAGTACCGTGAGGGAAAGGTGAAAAGCACCCCGGGAGGGGAGTGAAATAGAACCTGAAACCGTGTGCCTACAAACAGTCGGAGCCCTATCCATAGGGTGACGGCGTACCTTTTGCAGAATGAGCTGGCGAGTTACCGTACGCGGCAAGGTTAAGGCACTCCGTGCCGGAGCCGCAGGGAAACCGAGTCCGAATAGGGCGTTTAGTCGCGTGCGGTAGACCCGAAACCGCGCGATCTACCCATGGCCAGGGTGAAGCGGGGGTAAGACCTCGTGGAGGCCCGAACCGGTGTCGGTTGAAGACGGCTCGGATGAGCTGTGGGTAGTGTGGTGAAATGCCAATCGAGCGCGGAGATAGCTGGTTCTCCCCGAAATGCATTTAGGTGCAGCGTTGCGTGTTTTCTGCCGCAGGTAGAGCACTGGATGGGCTAGGGGCCTCACCAGGTTACCAAACCCAACCAAACTCCGAATGGCGGCAGATGAAGCGCAGCAGTGAGACTACGGGGGATAAGCTTCGTAGTCGAGAGGGAAACAGCCCAGACCGCCCGCTAAGGTCCCCAAATGCACGCTAAGTGTGAAAGGATGTGGAGCCACATAGACAACCAGGAGGTTGGCTTAGAAGCAGCCATCCTTTAAACAGTGCGTAACAGCTGACTGGTCGACGTGGCTCTGCGCCGATAATGTAAGGGGGCTCAAGCGTGCTACCGAAGCGGCGGGCTCTCCGGGTGACCGGAGAGCGGTAGGGGAGCGTTCTGCACGCAGTGAAGCCAGAGCGGAAGCACTGGTGGAGCGTGCAGAAGTGCGAATGCCAGCATGAGTAGCGA
>JAPWUZ010000191.1 GCA_028275265.1 Armatimonadota bacterium
TCCTCGCGAGGAAGAAGCGATGCGCGTATTGCTCTTCTCGAAAGCTGCCGTCCGCGCTGTTTACCACAGACAGTACGAGCATATTGCCGATCAGCCTGCGGTGGAGGAACTGGCGGTAGTGGTTCCTCCGTACTGGAATGAGCCACACATCGGACGGCTGGCGCTGGAAGAGGTTCGCCCACGCAACTACAGGCTTGAGGTGACCCCCCTGCGCTGGAACGGACACTACCATCTTTACTATGCCCCACTACTGCCTCGCCTGATTCGCAAATTTCGTCCTGACCTGGTGCACATCGACGAAGAAGTGTATAATTGTGCCACCTTCCACGCAATGATGGCGGCACGTCGCATCGCAGCGGACACCGTGGCTTTCTGCTGGCAGAATATCTATCGCCGTTATCCTCCACCCTTCTGCTGGTTTGAGAAGACGCTTGCCAGGGTACTGAGCGGCGTGATTGCGGGGAACGCCGAAGCCGCTCGCGTATTACAGCGCAAGGGCTTCCGCATCCCGATAGCGATCATCCCGCAGTACGGGGTGGATACCGCAAAATTCGCGCCCGGCATTTGCCCCGCCCCGCCACCGTTTCGGGTGGGTTATCTGGGAAGGCTGGTTCCCGCGAAAGGGATAGATGTGCTGCTGGAAAGCTTGCGATACTGCCCCGATAACTGCGAGGTATGGATCGCCGGAGAGGGAGAAGCCTCTGTATGGAAAGCGCAGGCAGAGAGGCTCGGCATCGCCCACCGCGTACACTGGGTGGGAGCCGTCCCTTCCAAACAGGTGGCCGACTTCTTGCGAACACTGCACTGTTTGGTACTGCCATCCCGCACCACACCGCGCTGGAAAGAACAGTTCGGCAGGGTGCTGGTGGAGGCGATGGCGTGCGGTGTGCCCGTCATCGGTTCCGACAGCGGTGAGATACCCCGCGTCATCGGGGAAGCCGGATTTGTGTTTCCAGAAGGAGATGCCCACCAGCTGGCGCAACATATCCGTCTGCTCTCGGAGCAGACCGATACCTGGAAGGCGCTATCCTGCGCGGCGAGAGAGCGTGCCGTACAGCATTTCAGCATGGAAAAGGTGGCAGTGCAGTATGTGGCATTCTGGGAGTCGGTGTGTAGCACCCCTCGCAAACCGTTGACTTCACCCGACACCAACGGGTAATCTAGGGAAGCAAACCAAACTTGTCGGAGATGGAGATGATAGAAACCCGATTTGTCGTTTCTCTGCCCGATGTAGCGAATCAGGAAGACCGTCGGCAGGTACCCATTCCCCGGGTGGGCGTGCGCGGAGTACAACTGCCGGTGCAGATTGCCAGTGAGAAGAACGTCTTTCACACCGTCGCTTCGGTGGACTTCGCGGTGTCGCTGCAGCATAACAAGAAGGGTACGCACATGAGCCGGTTGATGCAGATCCTGGACGAGACGGCTCAGTATCCCCTCACTCTGCACGAGCTGCAGCAGATGCTGGACCGCGCCCGGAACATGCTGGACGCCGATCGCGCGGAGGTCACCATGCGATTTAAGTATTTCCTGCGCAAACGTGCTCCCATCACAGGTGCAACAGGCTGGCTGGATGCCGATGTCGAGTGGACGGTGACTCTGGACAACGGCAGCGTGACACGGCTGGTGAGGGTGAACATGCCGGTGAAATCGCTGTGTCCCTGCAGCAAACAGATTGCCCTCTACGGTGCGCATAACCAACGTGCCTACATCCGCGTCGAGCTCGAGCTGTTACCTTCTACCCGCGACTTAGATATGGAAGAGCTTTGCACCCTTCTGGAGGAACAGGGAAGCAGTCCGTTGTATCCTGTACTGAAACGACCCGATGAGAAATACGTCACGGAATCCGCGTACGATAATGCCAAATTCGTGGAGGACATGCTGCGCGACTCGGTACTGGCGTTGAGGCAGCTACCGGGCATACGGCGGTTCAAGGTGGAATGCGAATCGGTAGAATCCATACACAACCACAACGCCTTCGCCGCGACGGAGGAGTGGCTTTCACCCTTGTAATCATGCTTCTGGCTGCCGTCGTTGGGGGAGCAGGTGCAGATACCGCGCAACCTTCTCCCCCATCTATACTGGCCTCGCCCCAGCCCGCTGGGTTCGAGAGCTTGACGCTCCAGCCCCTTGCTGCAAACACCGCATCCATCATGCTCACCCCGCACTGGAACCAGCAAAAGATTTCCCAGACCGACCCCAGGTATGGCTGGCAGTTCACCGTCGCCTGCTACGGCTATCTCCGCACCGAGCATCTGAGCCAGCCGGAGATGCGCTTTCGCGTATACGCCCAGCAGAGCGAAGACCTGCCCACCGTCCAGAAGGTGTGTCGCCTGCTTCTTCGGCTTCAGGAAATTGCCTGGATGAAGCTGCGTCTTCAGGTGAACCTGCAGGGCGAACGTGTGCTCAACGTCTGGCTGTGCCGACAGGGCAACTCCGGAGGCGAACAGTGGCGAAACAACCTCTATGTCTATTCCATCCAGGAAATTCAAGAACCGCTGGAATGGCTGCGTGAGGTGGCACACGAGTTCTCACACGCTCTGTTCCCCGGTATCACGGGCTACACGGCACCTGAACCATGGGCGAATGGCTACATTGGCGAACGGCTCTTCATGACATGGGTGGAACCTCTTTTGCAAAGCGGCAAAATCTTGCCTGAGGATGTGTGCAGAACCTCTGTCGCGGATGTGCGCCAATTCGTGAATCAACGATGTTTACCCCTGCGCCATATCTGGTCAAATGGCGGTTTTCCCGAAAATGACTTTAGACGAACGGATGCCGCCGGGATGGGGACGCTCATCGGGCTGGTGCTGTACATCGACGGCGTGTACGGCAGTTCCATGCTTCGGGCGTCCTTTGCGCGCCTGGCTGAGCCACAACCCGCTGCACTGTGGAGGGCGTTTACTGAAGCCGTCACCGAATCAGATGAGGTGCAAATCACGCCATCTGGTGCCAAGACACAGATATGGCTTCCCGCAGGGCAATGGCGTGTCGAGACGGAGGACAGGAGGGCATCGTTACAGCAGGGTAAAGCCAGCTGGCAGGTATCGCAACCCGTCTGGCGATTGCCCCGAAGCGGCTGGTACCTGCTGCAAAGCAACTCTCTGCTACGCCTCATGAAGCAGTCAGGCTCTTCGCCAGCGCGACAGTAGCCCCCGCGATGAGCCGTTAACCGTTGTAAAGCTTAGCGCCCCGGCTGACCGGGATTAACGGGTGGGGGCGTGCTGACCGGCGGAGTGGCAGTGACCGTGACCTTCACGCTTTTGGTCACCACATCTCCGGCATCGTTGGTCGCGGTGAGCGTGTAGGTGGTATCTTGTGTCGGCGAGACAGCGGTCTCTCCCTGTGCAGGCACCTCACCTATCCCGTTGTCGATGATGACACGGGAGGCGGCCTGAACCCGCCACTTCAGGGTGGCGTTACTACCGGCAGTGATGACGGACGGCTCTACCTTGAACTCCAGCACCTCCAGTGCATTGGGGTCGCGTACCTTCACGGTGAGTTTCTTTTCCACCTTGCGCCCGGCAGTGTTAATGGCAACCAGTGTGTAGGTCGTTGTCACCGCAGGTGTGTCACGCACGGAGGTGAGCAGCGGGTCCAGCTCTCCAATAGGGCTGAGCAGCAGCTTCGTCGCATTTTGCACCTGCCAGCTGAGCGTCACCGGCTCGCCTTTGGTCACCTGCGCTGGCTCCGCTTTGAAAGAGACTATTGCTGGCGGTGGCGGCTCTGGCGCAGGTTGAACGGTCAGCACCACCTCTTTTTCGGCGACCCCGCCCCTGCCGCGAGCTACCAGATGATATGTCGTGGTCTGCGCAGGGAGAACCTGTCGACTGCCAGCGTTCTCCTTCACCACGCCGATGTCGGGAGTAATGCTGATTTCGGATGCGTTTGCCACAAGCCAGCGAAGCACAGCGGTACCACCCTGCTGGATAACCGGCGGGTCTACGGCAAACTCCAGTATCTCCACGGGCTTGGGACGGGTCAATGCCCACGCGCCCAGCACCAGCAGGAGCAAAGCCAGCACACTCAGCGTCACCGGCGAGACCAGTGGACGGGTATGTAACTGGCCCTGCGTATGTACCGCCACATACGCATTGTCCACACAACGCGCTGTGACGGTGAAAGAGGCAATCTGGCTGCGACCAATCATGGCGCGATGGGATGGCTCCGCACTCAACACCACCGTCTCCGACGCCCCCGCTTGCAGTGTCAGCACCTCACGTTCGAAGGTATAGACCCCTACGTCGTCGGAGTCGCTGGCATACAGCCTTACATCCAGCGGGGTATTGCCCAGGTTGTGAACGGTGACCTCGAACTCAGTAACGGGTTTCCAGTAGGTACACACACCGCGACGCGGATACAGCTCTACCGACAGGGCGGCAAACGGCTCTACCTGCAACGTCACAGGCGCGACGGCGGTATTGCCTGTCTCCAGCGAACGCGCTCGCACCACGAAGGGATATGCCCCTGCGGTGCTTTCACTGCGCCTTGGTATCTTAAGCAGTATCTTCTCACTGCCTCGCGAACGCGGTCCCAGTGTGATAGTGGGAACGGGTATCGCTACCCACTCGTAGTCCAGCCCTTCCACCTCCAGACCGATGGTATCGGGCTGGTCCGAGGTGTTCACGAGTTCTACTTGCAGCTGTGCAGTGCCACCCGGTTCTATTTTTATCTCGTCGTGCGAGAGCTTGATTTCTATCGTGGTGCTGGCAGGCATAAAGGCCACTCCTCAAGTGCTGAGATCAGCGAAAAGACAGAAAACAACAGCAGGACGTCGCATCGATTGTCATGGACTGCCCTCCACCGCAATTATACGAGACTGCAAGCCAAAAATCAAGGAGCTCAGTAGCCCACAGGCAACGAGAATCCCCCTGCTCCGCGAGAGTGGAGCAGCGCGTCCACCACCGTGTG
Organism: Armatimonadota bacterium; assembly: GCA_028275265.1. Lineage (GTDB taxonomy): Bacteria > Armatimonadota > HRBIN16 > HRBIN16 > HRBIN16 > HRBIN16. The sequence continues at coordinate 4,909 of JAPWUZ010000191.1, forward strand.
CAGTGCTCCTGTGCCGGCGAACATCATGATTCCCAGTGCCACACCCAGCGCTACCGCCACGCTATACCAGCCCTTGCCCCCCGCCCTCCTGCCGAAACCAGCAGCGGCGATTGGAGCGAAAGGAAAGCCGAGCAGATAGAAAAACGCGCTCACCTGGTTCAATACCTTGAACGGTACCGCCAGCAGATAAATCGGCAGGCAGAAGAGAAAGGTAACCCAAGCCGTGTACACTGTGAGCAACACCGAAGCGACCATCATTGCTGCCAGCGGGCGCGACTGCAGCGAAGGCAAAGCAAAGACCCGTTCGGGAATGTTTGTGACGGCCACCGGAGGCTCGACTCCTGACACAGGCTGCAACCCACGCCGGCTTAACTCGTCCAGAATCGCGCGGTATCGCTC
>JAPWUZ010000192.1 GCA_028275265.1 Armatimonadota bacterium
GTCGCTGGAACTGGCTGAAGGCAAACTATCGCGGCAAGGTCGTGCCCTGTAGTTACGGGGTTATCTGGTGGGCTTTCTGCAGTGTGCTTTACGCGGAGCTGGCGTGGGCGTCAGATTCCGAAACGCGTGCGCTGTCCATGGCGTTTTTGCTGGCGGCATTCGGCTTCGGGTTGCTGGGACTGATAGACGACCTGTGGGGTAGCACAGAGTTCAAGGGCTTGAGGGGGCATCTGCGCGCCCTGCGGCGCGGTAAGGTAACGACAGGTCTGCTCAAAGCGGCGGGGGGTCTCGCTCTGGCGATGGTCATCGCTTCTCTGCTGGAGACTGGCTGGGCAGTGTTGCCGGGAGGACTGCTCATCGCGCTGACGGCAAACGCGATGAATCTGCTGGATATGCGCCCGGGCAGGGCGGTTTCTGCGTTTCTGGTGCTGTCGGTTGTCGCGGTGGTTTACCTGTTACGCACTGAGCAGGCATTGACGGCGGCATTGCTGGGCTTTTTGATGGCGGCTGCGCTTTTGCTGCGCCGACGTGACGCCGCTGCCGAGGCGATGATGGGTGACGTCGGTTCGAACCTGCTGGGTGGGGTGCTGGGCGTCTCGCTGGTGGCAGGTCTGCCGCTGTGGGCACAGGCGACCGTCTTGGTGCTGCTGGTGATTCTGCATGTCGCGGCGGAACGCATCTCGCTGAGCCGGTGGATAGAGAACACCCCCTGGGCGCACCAGATAGACCGCTGGACGGGGGTTCGATAGGGAGTTGTTCGTCTGCTTGCTAACGGTCAAGCACTCTGCGTACTCCCCAAAGGATAGACCTGTAATAGGGGTCATCGATGCGCGTGATGTTGACGCCGATGCCGCCGGATGAATGGATGAAATGCTCCGCGTCGACAATCATCCCCACATGCGTCACGGTACGCTGGTGGGGGTCGCTGCCTCCCGCGAAGAAGATAAGGTCGCCCGGCTGCGCTTCCGAAATGTCCACTTCCGTCGTTCGCGCAAACTCCGCCTGCAGGTCGGCATCTCGTGGTATCACCATTCCGCACATCCGATACACCAGTTGCACGAAGCCCGAGCAGTCCAGTCCGAAGGGCGAACTGCCACCCCATAGATAGGGAACACCCAGCAACCGTCTGGCTGTGTATACCAGCGCATTTTGCCAGCCCATGCGCGGCACGCGGTAAGGCTCCGCGTTTTTGCCCTGCAGGATAACCGTCCCTTCCACACGCAGCGAGCCCGCGCGGCTTATCGCAACCCACTGCGGGGTCACGTCCTGCGCCGCCACCCAGCCCGTTCGCCCCTCCGGCAGAACGACCCGAAGCCAGTCCTCATACCACTCGTTTCCTTCCAACCATGCTCCCATAGGAGCAATCGTCCAGTGAGGAGCGTTGTGGTCGGGTTTCTCGCGCACAAACGCCCAGAGCGCGTTGACTCGATAAACCTGTCCGGGCGCAGGGTACTCCTCGCCGTCATCCAGCAGGCGTAACTGCTTCGCCCGTGCCCATCCCGTATATCCGTCGTCCGTCTGCACGTTCACCCAGTTTTGATCGGCGTCCGGCGCGCTGACCAGCAACAGGGTGTGTCCCAGCAGCGTCTGAGAGACCTGCTCGCTGTCGCCGTCGGGCTGGGCGTGCATTTTGACGACATTATGGGTGACAACCGCTCGGGGCAATTTCATCCTCCGATTGCACCGAAAATACCGTACTTTTCACAGCTATCAGGCTTGCTCGAATATCCTAAGATAAAAATGGCTACGCGCCACGCAGCCGATGCGGTGGGCAGGAGGGCGGAAGAGCCGGTGGAGAACGTCGGGCGCCGCCGTCCTGCCCCTTTTTGCTTAGAACGCGAAGAAGTCACCGAGACGCTGTGCGAGGAACAGGTCGCCATCCACCACCAGCTGTCCGCTCATGTACGCCTGTTCCGGTCCCATCCTGCCTTCCACCAGTGCGAGGAACGTCTGCGCATTGGTGGTAATGGTCACGTCTGCCTGCGCGCCGGATGCTCCGCGGCGGATGTTGCACTTGTTGTTGGCAATTTCGATCTCCCACACACCGCCGCCCTCTCCGGTAATCGTAATGCGATACAGCACTTTGGCACCGTATGCCCGTTCAGGGCGGAAGCGTGATGGCAGGTTGTCAAAGAAAGCAGCTACCGGCGAACTCGCTGCTCCCGCTACCGCAGGAGGCGACTGCTTCGCCATCGCGATGAGCGCGTCAGCAACCAGACGCCCTGCCTTCTCCCCAACGCTCATGCTGGTTTCGTAGCTATACAGCGACAGCCCATAATCCGCTTCAGACAGGATGTAACCCAGCTCGTCGTTTGCCAGACCGATGACCAGCTTCGGGTTCCCCTTCATGTGTCGCTTTATCTGGAAGCCGATATTCGGCAGTGCCTCGCCGGGCACGGTGACCAGCTCCGCCGGTCCCAGCGTCACGTGCATCACTTCGGTAACGACCTCATCGGTTTGCAATACGGGCTCGGGGAACAGTCCCGCTTTCGCTGCCTGTTTGAACCGCTCGTTATCGACCGGGATAGTGATTTCGGCGCGCTGTATAGCAAGGGGTGCCTCTTTCAGCTCGGTGGCATTCTTCAGCGCGTTCAGAGCGGCCTGCCCCAGCGTGTTGCCTACCCGCTCACATTCCTTCCAGTCGTTGCCGGGTGAGTCGACGGTGACCATGCCGCCCTGCGCACCGTTCAGGAACAGGGCGATACCACCCTCTGCGCCCTCGATGGTCTGGCGCATATAGTGCACGATGTCGGAGGTGAGCGAGCGGATGTTCATCAGTTCGGGGTGTACCGCGTAGTTCACCACGGTGGCGATGGTCTTGTTATCGCTGGCGCTTCGCAGCTGCAACACCGCAACGGAGGTGTCCAGTATCTCCGCCACGCGCGTATTACGCGAAACACCCGTCACGCCCTCCGCACTGGCAACACGCAGCACCGCCGGTTGCAGATTCTTTGCCGCCTCTTCGATGGCGTCTGCCACTTTCTGCTTCATCTGGGCGTACCACTCCTTATCCACACCCGACACGCCCTGCTCTGGCTGTCCCCACAGACCGATGCTGTCAGGGCCACTGTGCGTATGGGTCGCCGCGATGATGATATTGGTTGCCGGTACAGAGGCCACTTTGCTGCGTATGTCCTGCACTGCGGGATACAGCAATCCAATCAGGTCGCAGGAGACGATTGCCATTTTTGTCTCCCCTGCCTGAATCACCACCGCACTGGCATACACATCATCATGGACCTCTTCCGCACGGCGGTTGGCGCCGTAGCCAGCCAGATACGGCAGTTTCTCCGGGGTTATCTTTACGCGAGCGGCACCTGCCTGAAGGCTCTGTGACCATGCGATAGACAGGGGCAACACCATAAACAGGATGGCGGTCGTGAACGCTGGCGTCAAACGGAACATGGGTGCATACTCCTTCCCTTCCTCGTCGTAATATTTGCGAATAATCTATTCTGCAGTGCGGTCTGGATTCCTGCCGAAGGCATTGCCATCGCGAAGGACACCCTACCGCGATGTTGTGCCGACATTGCCGCTGACCTGCACCGCTCTGGCAGAGCGGTTCGTGATGCGCACCTCACCCGTGACCACGTTGTCGGTCACGACGGCGCGGATTATCCCCTCGCCGATTTCCACCTGCGGACGGTCGCTGCGGAATTCACAACCCCGCACCAGCACCGTGCCGCCGCGCGCCTGAATCGCGGCGCGTCCCTCCTTGTCCTTGTCCCACTGCATAAAGGTGCAGTCGGAGAAGCCCACCGTACCGCTGCCCTCGATGACCGCAATCTGCTTGTTAGGTCCCCAGTAGGCGCAGTTGACGAAGCGCACCGTACCCGAGTGGGTGGGGGCGACGCGCACCATGGTGGGGTCGCTTCCCCGAAAAGAGACGAACTCGCCGTTGGTAATCAGCACCCCCATCGGCGCGGTCTGCTCCACCAGCACCGCCACCAGACAGTCGTCCGCCCCGATGCCCAGAAAATTGCCGTTGCACACCCCTGCTTTCGTCTGGGTGAATCGGTAGCCCACCTTGTAGCCATAGCAGAAGGTATTCAGCACATACTGCCAGTCGCTGCGCCCGAAGATGAAAGCCTCGCCGTTTTCCATCTGCCACTCGAAGAGTTTAGGCTTCATGCTGAACCATGGGTTAAAGTGCACGTTCTCGATGCGTCCGATGTCGTATATCTGGTCTACCAGTACTCCCCGGCGTAGGGGCTGTCCGTGCACGTTGCGTATCAGGTGGCGCTCGTTCTGGGTGGCGTCGATGCCGTTATAGGGGTTCAGCATCTCCACATCTAGCACGGCGGGATTTTTGCCGCGCATGGCGATTGCCCACGGGTATGGAGTGGGCACATCATCAGTCTTCTGGTCGGGGTAGTATAGCACCACGCCCTTCAGGGTGCTGTTGGTGTTCAGGGTGATGAATGGGGCGCCGTCCTCACTGCCCGCGCCCTCCGTGATGAGAAAGGTCGTACCGTCATCGGTGGGTTTGGGCAACCCTGCATCGCGGATGCCGTTGTGCGCGGGCACCGACTCCCACACGCCCTTCAGGGTGACGCCGTTCGGTACCACCAGATGCCCTTTGAACAGGTAATTTCCACGTGGGGCGTACACCACGCCGCCACCCGCCTTGCCCGCCTCGTCCAGCGCGCGTTGAAAGGCTGCGGTATCATCGGTTTTGCCGTCGCCCTTCGCGCCGAAATCGCGCACATTGTACACATCACGCTCTGCCATCGCAGGTATACCTCCTGTGAGCAAGATGACGGACATCGCTACCAGAAACCATCGTTTCACCGCTACACCTCCGAGTTCTTTTCTCTGGCGGGGAGATTCGGCAGGCAGTGGGGAGCGTCCTTGTGGCAACAAACGGTCGCGCAGGAGCCACTCCTGCGCGACCGGGGTTTACTGCTTAAGCCACTACGGGCAGACTACCCGACCCTGCGGATAGGTGTAAATGCCCATCTGCTCGTAGTCGCAAATGACCTGATTCTGAGACTTGCGCGTGCCGTCCGGGTTGACAGGGTTGGGGTCGCGGTAGTACTTCGCGTGTCCGTCGGCAAAAACCCAGTTGCGCCCGCCCATGTGTCGCTGTCCTTGGGGCCAGCGTCCGGTCGGCGAACCGTTGTCATAGCCGGGCGCGATGTACCAACCGTAACCTACCGTGCCATCGGAGAGGGTCTTGGAACCGGTGTCCGTCAAGTAGAAGGTCTGCGCCGGGAACTGGATGGATGCCATGGGAACGATTCGGCATCCCCCCATCCCGTTGTAGCCGCTGTTGAGGTAGTAGTTGCCCGCATAGGAGAGGGGAA
>JAPWUZ010000193.1 GCA_028275265.1 Armatimonadota bacterium
TCATCGAGCTTTTGGTCGTCATCGCGATTATCGCGATTCTCGCAGCGATTCTATTCCCGGTCTTCTCGCAGGCACGCGACAAGGCTCGTCAAGCCAGCTGCTTGAGCAACGTGAAGCAGCTCGGAACCGCGACGATGATGTACGCGCAGGACTACGACGAGGTGCTTCCGCGCAACGCCTACGCTGACCCGCCGCGCGTGTTGGACGGAGACCATTTCGTGAACTGTTCGAGCCCCCGATGGATGGACGTGCTTCAGCCCTACGTGAAGAACCTGCAGATTTTCAACTGTCCAAGCGACCCGTTCGCGCCCATCAGCGGCGTCTTGTGGAACGGTCAACGCCATACCCTGATGGAGAACCGGCGTTACGTCTTCCAGCCCTACTCGCCCGATGGGTCGCAGGTGTTCCGCGAGGCGGACTGCGGAGACCCCATGGGCACCACGAATATAGGGCGGCGATTCGGTAGCTACGCCATCAATAACATGTACTACGCAGACGGCGACGCCTACACACCGCCCAACAACAAGCCGATGGCAGCCATCGTCATGCCCGCCGATACCGTGCTTTATGCCGAAGTGCAGGGTTACGGGCAAAGCGCAGACTTTTACCGACGCGACCTGAACGACCCACAGCCGACCGCGCCGCATGAGACCTTCCCGTTCCCCGCGCTCATCAACCGCCGCAACAACGGAGCCATTCTGGGGAGGCACATGAAGCTGACCAACGTTGTCTGGTGCGACGGCCACGCCAAAGCGGTGCGGCTGGAATACCTGGGCGAGACCCATTCCACTGTCTGGAACGGTACGCAGTATAACAACCTGATGTTCCGGTTCACCATAGAGGAAGATTAGCCATCGTTAAGCCCTCCATGAGTACCCTGTTTAGCCTTTCCCGCGAAGGAAAGGCTTTTTTCGCTTTTGGCGAATGTATCGAAGAGGAAACCAGAGCAGGTTCTAATGCTTGCTTCTAACAGATGGAGACGCAGGAGGCATAACGATGCAAAAGGTCGGAAGATGGACGTTACTGGTGTTCACGCTGCTGGCGGTTGCCGCTTGGTCAAAACCCAGCGCGGACCTGCCCGGCGTGAAGCCTTCGGGTGAGGTGCTGCTCCCGAACGGATGGCGGATTCAGCCCGCAGGGGAACAGCTCGAAATCGACGTAGGCGCGCTGGGCATGGCGCTGTCGCCGAACGGAGCGCGTCTGGCAGTGTTGCACTGCGGCGTGCCCAAACACTCGGTGATGCTTATCGATGCGCCGGGTCGGCGCATCCTCCATCAGCTCCCCATCGCCAAGGGGTGGGTGGGCATCTGCTGGAGCAGCGACGGGCGTCGGCTCTACGTCTCCGGCGGCTCGGACGACGTGGTGCGGGTGTTTCGAGTGGGCACTGCGCGGCTCATCGAGGAGGGCAACATCCCCGTGAAAGCGGAGAACGAAAACGCCACGCAGTTCGTGGCGCAGGTGGCCACCAGCCCCGACGGCAGGCAACTTTATGCCGCGCTTATGAAAGGCAATGGCGTGGCGGTGATCGACCTGCAGGAGCGCAAGATGTTGCGCAGATTGAGTGTGGGAGGCTCGCCCTATGGGGTTGCCGTTTCGCCCGACGGCAGATTGCTCGCGGTGAGCCGCTGGGGAATGGCGTCTGTGGAACTGTTCGACACCAGCACATGGCAAAGCGTCGCACAGGTCTCCACAGGAACCCATCCCAACGAGATGACCTTCAGTCCCGATGGTCAGCGGCTGTATGTGGCGTGTGCCAATAATAACACGGTGACGGTGGTGGACGTGGCGCAGCGAAAGGCAGTGGAACAGGTGAACGTAGCGCTATCGCCTCGCGCGCCGGCGGGTTCCACGCCCAACAGCGTGGCGCTCTCCCCAGACGGCAAGCGGCTGTATGTGGCGAACGCGGACAACTACAGTGTGGCGGTGGTGGACGTGTCGGGTAAAGAAAGCCGGGTGCAGGGTTTTATTCCGGCGGGATGGTACCCAGCAGCCGTGCGTGTCGCCCCCGACAACGGTATGCTCTACGTGCTGAACTCCAAAGGCGTCACGCCCAAAGCCAACCCCCAGCGCGAATACATCGGCAGCATCCTGCGTGGCACGGTGCAGTTTGTGCCCGTACCCGACAGCGCGACCCTGCGTGCCCGTACCCGACAGCGCGACCCTGCGCCGGTACACACAGCGCGTGCGCGAGCTGATGCCCTACAAGGATAGCCTGCTCACCCGCGCGCCTTCCAAACTGCCGAAGGTCATCCCCGCCAGAGTTGGAGACCCCAGTCCCATCAAGTACGTCATCTACATCATCAAGGAGAACCGCACCTACGACCAGGTGTTTGGGGACATGAAGGAGGGGAACGGCGACCCCAACCTGTGTCTCTTTGGGGAGGAGGTAACGCCTAATCACCACGCGCTGGCAAGGGAGTTTGTGCTGCTGGATAACTTCTATGCGGATGCTGAGGTCTCGGCGGACGGGCATAACTGGTCTACTGCCGCCTACGCCACCGATTATGTGGAGAAAATCTGGCCCTATGGCTACGGCGGGCACGGGCATGGCTACGATTACGAGGGTACCAACCCCATCACCTATCCCGATGCGGGATTCATCTGGGATGCGTGCAAGCGAGCGGGCATCAGTTATCGCTCCTACGCCGAGTTCGTCACGGAGAACCCTGACGGCTCGCTGAAAGCGACCATGCTCTCGCTGGAAGGGCATTTCAGCCCCATCTTCAGCCCGTATAATCTGGACATCCCCGACATGCGGCGCGTGGAGCAGTTCCTGACCGAGTTCCGCGAGTATGAGAAGAATGGCGACCTGCCGCGCTTTATCATCATGCGTCTGCCCAACGACCACACCTACGGAACCCGTCCGGGCAAGCCGACTCCCCGCGCGATGGTCGCCGAGAACGACCTCGCACTCGGCACGCTGGTAGAGGCACTGACGCACAGCCGCTACTGGAGGGAGATGGCGATATTCGTGCTGGAAGACGACGCACAAAACGGTCCCGACCATGTGGACGCACACCGCAGTCCGGCCCTGGTTATCTCGCCGTACGTGAAGCGGCGCAGCGTGGACAGCACCCTGTACACCACCTGCTCGATGCTGCGGACAATGGAGCTGATTCTGGGACTGGAGCCGCTCAGCCAGTACGATGCCGCCGCCACGCCGATGTATCGTTGCTTCACCGACAAGCCCGACTTCACCCCGTACACGTGCCGCCCTGCCCGCTGGGACATCAACGAAAAGAACCCAGCAAATGCCTGGGGCTGGCGCGAGTCGCTGGCAATGGATTTAAGCCAGGAGGACCGCGTGGATGACCTGCTATTCAGCGAGATTATCTGGCGGTCGGTGACGGGGGCAGATAACCCGATGCCTGCGCCGGTGAGGAGTATCTTCAGCCAGCCTTCGGTGAGCAGGGACTGATATATCGAAGGAGGGCGACGTTCACGCAAGAAGGGCACTGAGCGTCATCGCTCAGTGCCCACTGCTTTGGGTTCCAGCAAATTGGCAGGACAAAGGGGTGTTTTATGGCGTCCGGGCGGACTAGAAGCCTCCCCAGCCGCCGCCCCAACCGCCACGGTTGAAGCCGCCGCCCCAACCGCCACGGTTGAAGCCGCCGCCCCAACCACCGCGGTTGAAGCCACCTCCCCAGCCGCCGCCCCAACCGCCGCGGTTGAAGCCGCCTCCCCAGCCGCCGAGGCCACCGCCCCAGCCGCCGAAGCCGCCGCCAAAGCCGCCGAAGCCGCCGCCAGCCCAGCCGCTACCGCCCCAGCCGCCGAAGCCGCCGTAGCCGCCACCGCCATAGCCACCCCAGCCGCCGTAACCGCCGTAGCCAGCACCGCTATAGGTCCAGCCGGTCTGGTTCAGCGCGATGGCGGTTCCGCCGAGCAGCTGGGCGACAGCCAGCGAGTCCAGGTGCTGCAGTACAATCTTCTCGGTACGAACCTGGGGCTGTGGCTGCTCTTCCACCGTCGGCTCGGCTGTGGTGGTTTCATACGTTTCCACCTTGGGCGTGATGATGTACACGCCGCCGTCCACCCGGTAAGTCAATGGCGGGTTCGCAGAGCGCAAAATCGTGCGCAGTGCCGTCTCGAAGGTGACGTCCTTTAACGAGACGGTGACATAACCACCAACCACCGACTCGTCCAGCGTGTAGTTGTAGCCGACGGAGCGGAACAGCAACTTCAGAGCGTCGGCAATGCTGGCGGACTCCAGGTTCAGCGTGATGCGAGGCGACTCACCGCCTCCTTGCTGGCTGTACACCGGGCTTACTGTGCCCAGAACGAGCGCCAGCAACGCCAGAACCCACAGCCACTTCATCCGCATTTGCCTCACCTCCTCTGTCGCGCGCGATAGAGGTTTTCCACTTGTTAAGACGCTGATGGATAGCGATAGGTTACTTCCCTATCAGCTTCATTTTACCTCACTCCACATCTTTCCTGCTATGGATAAACTCAATGACTGTCTCCCATCTCGGAATGCCTGCCTGCCCACCGTAGTGCATCGCTTTGAGTGCGGCGGTTGCCGACGCGATTCGGATACGTTCGGGCAGAGACAGCCCCCTTGCCAGCGCGGCGGCATAAGCACCGTGGAACACGTCGCCACAGCCGGTGGTATCCACAACCGGCACGCGATAGGCCGGCTGATGCACAGGTTCTTCTATCTCCTCCCCGAGATACCAGCATCCCTCTGCGCCGCAGGTAACCACCACTGTTTGCGCAGGGTTGCGACGGATACGTTTCACCGCTTCTGCAGCCGTTGTGCCGGGGACGAACTGCTCTGCGAAATCGCGGGAAACAATCAGGTGCGCGGTGAGCTCCACCAGTTCCCCGAACCCCTCACCTCCCACCCGCTCCACGTCGGCGACGACGGGTATACCCGCTTCCGCCGCGATGCGCGCTGCCCGCACCATCCCCGGTAACCCGTGGTGGTCGGCAAATAACACCCGTGTGCTGCGAATCACTTCGGCGGAAGGTGCGTCCGGAGCTGCGCCGGTTTTCGCGCCGCGCAGGAAGAAGATGTTTCGGGTGTGCGCTGTGGTGTCTACAATGATAAACGAATGCACCGGCTGTGCATCATCACGCCATGCCACGTGTGTGAGGTCAATCCCCTCGCGGCGGAAAGTATCTGCCACAAACTGAGATAACTCGTCGTGCCCCAGCATTCCCGCATAGGCGCACCGTGCGCCCAACCGCGCGGCAGCAACGAGAGCAGTTCCGGTTAGCCCTCCCGCCTGCCTCTCAC
>JAPWUZ010000195.1 GCA_028275265.1 Armatimonadota bacterium
CTGCAGTGGCGGATGATGACCAGCGAGCTAAGGTCTTTCGACCCGGGTAACGAAGAGGCTAAAAACCTGTTCCTGACCCTGTTTGCCGAGCTGGGTGCCTTAGGGCTTGTTCTGTTTCTTGCCGCGATATTCAGCTATCTCGCTCTCACGCGGTCTCGACCAGCACAGATGGAATGCGATACGTTCAGGTTTGCCGCCGTGGGGTGCTACATGGCGGTTGTTTCCGTTCTGTTGGCAGGTCTGGGGGATACACCTATATCGCACTTCAGGCGTCTCGCTCCTTCCCTTGTTTTTGCGGTTGCGGTGGCAGCGGGCACAGTGATAGCGATGGGGTCTATTTCCATGCTTGCCCCAGATGCTCGCAGCAAGCAGCGGGTGTCAGCAGTCCGAATTGCTTCGCGAGCGCTCACGTTCGCCGTGATGTTGACGCTCCTCTCCATACTACTAACCCCTGTTGTGGCAGGCTACCTTTGGTTTCTCCAGCACCGAACTGGTATCTCAACCTACCGCACCCTCGCGCCGCGGCGCCCCCTGTTCACCCCGCTGACCGAAATTGCCGAACCGATGCGCGATGCCCTCGTCGCCTCCGAGGACGGCTATTTCTACCAACATCACGGTGTGGACTGGCAGGCACTGCACCGCGCCCTGCGCGTCAACATCCGAAACCTCGCCTTCAAACAGGGCGGCTCCACCATCACCATGCAGACCGCGCGCTACCTGTTTCTGGGCAGAGAGAAGACCCTCTCGCGCAAAGTGGCGGAAATCCTGCTGGCACTGGAGATGGAGAAGCACCTTTCCAAAGAGCGCATACTGGAGTTGTATCTGAACAGTGCCCGTTTTGGTTTGGGGGCGGAGGACATCGGCACGGCGTGTCGGGTGTATTTTGGAAAATCTCCGAAGGAGTTGACGCTGGGTGAGGCGGCGTTTCTGGCGGGGGTGTTGCCCGAGCCGCCGCGCACGCGGTCGGAGTTGACGTTGGAGAAGGTGTATCGTTGCCAGCGCAGGGCGTTGAGCCGTCTGGCATATTTCTTCCCGATGAAGTATTCGTCACAGCAGATAGCGCAAGCGATGCAGGAGCGGCTGGTGTTTGTGTGGGAGAGGTAACTCAGAAGGAGAGGAGGTCTTTCCGATGGAACACAAAGGCTTCACGCTGGTGGAGTTGCTGGTGGTCATCGCCATTCTGGCGGTGCTGGTGGCGTTGCTGTTTCCCGTCTTCTTCCGCGCACGGGAGGCAGCGCGCAAGACCACCTGCGCCTCCAACGTGCGCCAGCTGGCACAGGCATGGGTGATGTATGCGCAGGACTGGGATGACTGCACGCCCGGCGGGGCATATACCCGTTTCGCGGACAAATACACAGGCAGAAGTCCTGACGGCAAGCGCTACACCGCCCTATGGGGGCTGAGACCTTACATCCGCAGTGAGGAGATATTCGTGTGCCCCACGCAGTTGGGCTGGGACTTCAGCACCACCAATCCGCTGCTGGACACGCACCGTCCGCGTCGGGGCAGTTACACCTCCAATTACGACGTGATGGACATCCCGATGGCGGCGATCGAGCGGGTATCGGAGTTAATCGTGTTTGCGGACAGTTACAACCCATGGATGGACTGTATCCATGATTGCGCCAACTGCACGGGCGGGTGCAGCAGTTTCGTGTGGGACCGGATTGGCAGGGGGTGTTATCAGGGCGACTGCACGAAGCGCACCGACTGGCACGGCGGGGGCATCAACATGGTGTTTGCGGACGGTCATGCTCGGTGGGCGCCGCTGGGTGGCATCTACTACCGCAACTGGAAGCGGGACATGCCCGAGTGGCATCCGAACTGGAACAAGCCCATCACGCAGGACTGGTAGGCGCGCTTACTGCGGCGCGGCCGGTTCGGCTGCCGCCTGCTTCTGGTAGTTCTCCAGCTGTTCCAGCAACAGGCGCATTTTGCGGGCGTGTGTCTCGGCGAGGAAGGGGTATCTTTCTACCAGGCGTACCGCCAGCGCGTAGAACCGCTCGCCGTTCGCTTTGAACTCCTGCGCCACGCGTTGCAGCAACGGCATCAGCTGCTCAGGGCTAATGCAGGGCTTCTCTGATTCGTCCAGCTCCTGAAACAGGCGCAACATACGCAGGGTCAGCGTGTTGAGGGTGAGCTCGTTATAAACGCCGGTGATGGCAACGTATAACTCCTGCTCTTTCTCGTCGCGGATGGGCAGGGTGAGGTACTGCTGGAGGGCGTCGCGCTGGCTGCGCAGAGAGTAGGGTTCGGCAACCCAGCGGTAAAGGGCATCCTGCACCTCTTGCGGAGTGAGTATCTTCGCCTCATGCGCCTTCAGCCAGCCGTCGATGATGGACTCGATGTAGGCGTTCCACGCGGCGTTGTCCAGTGCCTCCACCACGAGGCGGTGCAAGATGTCGCGGCGACGCGATTCCTCGCGCGTGCGCTCGCGGAACACCTCCCAGCGCTTGAACAAATAGTAAGTGCCCGCCGCACTTCCTGCCCCGATGATTGCCCCAACAATTAGCGAACTATCCATCCTGTCCTTCTGTCCGTGCGTTCTTATCGCAGAAACTCTGCTTCAATCCAGTCACGGTTTTCGGGCAGTACGCGCCCGCCCAGTTGCATGTCTATCACCACGCCACTCAATCGCTGCGCCAGGTAAAAGGCGATATCCATTGCCTGCCGGATGGTCTCGACTCGCCGGTCCTCGCGTGCCCGCACCGCAATGACCAGGACATCGGGTCCTTCCTGCGAGCCGACGTCCACCCAAACGGTTCCCTCTGCGTTGGCAGCAATGAACCCTTCCTCGGTGACTTCCAGCCCGATGGCTTGTAAAGCACCCTCTACCTCTTCCCTGCACCACGCGGTGTCTTCGTCTTCGGGTTCAATCATCAGGTCATACATCAGTAGTCCACCGGACGCAAATAATAGTCATTGATCGACGTGGTGGACAGCATGGCGGTAGTCGGCAAGTGTCGTTTCCAGTGTGTGCTCTCCAGCCGTGCTTTGACCAGCAGTATCTTCTCGCGCGGATAGCCCATCTCCTCAATCTGCTCCACGCGATACCCGCGCAGCAGGAAGTACAGTATCTGGTCGGCAAGGTGGTAGGAGATACCCAGGTCGTCCTCGTCTGTCTGCCCGACAATCAGGTCGGCAGAGGCAGGCTTGGACACAATCACCTCCGGCACGCCCAAGTACCGCGCCAGCTGCCACACCTGCGTCTTGAACAGGTCGCCCAGCGGATTGATGGGAGGCGAGTCGTCAGCGTGCCAGGTGAAGTAACCGAACAGCCGCTCGGTCTTATTACCCGTCCCCACCGGCAGGGCATTCAGCTTGGCGGAGAGGTCGAACAGCACAATCATGCGCATTCGCGCCATCACGTTGCCTCGCCGCCTGCCGTCCGCATCGGGTTCGTACTGCAGATAGCCGTCCACGGCAGGCGTGATGTCTATCGTGCGCGAGTGGATGCCCAGCTGGTCTATCACCAGCTGCGCGTGCTCCAGGCTCTCCGGGCTGCTGGTGCGATAGGGCATACGGATACCCCATACGTTCTCTGCGCCCAGAGCACGCGCACACAAAAACGCCGTCACCGACGAGTCCACCCCGCCGGACAATCCCACCACCGCGCGGTGGAACCCCCGACGACGTATCATCTCGTCGCGAAGGAACTCCACCAGCCATTCGGTGACCAGAGGCGCGTTGATGCGCAGCAGCTCCTCGGCGTCGTGTGTGCGCTCGGGGGCGCGGATGACTTCCAGTTTGCTCATTGTCGGTACCTCGCATGTTGCTCTGCGGCGATTTCCTGCATCTCTATCAACAGGTCTGCCAGTCCCGCCTCCAGGTCGGCGAGGAGGGGAGCGTTCGCCCGTGCGATGGCTATCTCTTCCGTATCGATGGTAGCGGTAATCATGGCTTCCTTCATCAGGGGAGCAGATACCACCACCTGCCCAAAGGGGTTCACCACCATCGACTGCCCGACGAAGCCCTTGCCTCCCTCAAAGCCCACCAGGCCGGCATTGACCACCCACACTCCGTGCTCTTCCGCCATGTTACACAGCAGCTGCTGCCACTTCATCACGTTGCCCACGTTCTCGCCGTGGAAACCCCTGCCGGGTGAGGCGGCAATCACGTAAAACACCTCGGCTCCCTTCAATGCGGCGACGGCTCCCGTGATAGAGTGCCACACATCTTCACAGATTAATACGGTGGCGGGACCGAAGCGCGTGGGGAACACTTCAATGTTACGCCCTCGCGCCACAAAACGCTTCTCCTGAAACACGCCGTAGGTGGGCAGGAAGAACTTGCGATGTGTGTGCACAATGCGGCACGATTCCGGCTGTGCGCTCAGAGTGAGGTAGAGGGCGGAGTTATAGTACTTGCCGTGCCACACCTCATAGGAACCCAGCACCACATCCAGCGGCTCCGGACGCGCAAAGGGCAGGTAGCGTTTCACCAAAGCTTCCAGTATCTGCTCGCGTGTTCGCGCTGCTTCGCGCACACCGCCCTCCAGAAAATAACCCGAAGTGATGGTCTCCGGAAACACCACCACATCGGCGGGCACGTCCTCTTCGACAATCTGACGCAGCACCCCAGCCACGCGGTCCAGATTGTGCTCGACATCGCCCTTGCGCGGCTTAAATTGTACGGCTACCACACGGATTTTCATCTGCAGACCTCAGCCCTGCATTTTTAAACCTAAAAAAGCCTGGGCCGATGCTCTACTTCCTCCATCGCCTCCGGCGTCACCCTGGCCCGAAGTTCCACAAACCGTTCCCGAGACAGGCAACGAATACCCTCACACATGATAAAGCTGCGCTTGACCTCGCCACCGAGTCCGTGCGAAAATGGGCATACGCCTCGTGAAGCTGACACGGACTCTCGTCGTCTGCATGTGGCAACCTTCCTAACATCTACGCAAAAAGTATCCCACATTGTCTGCAGGCTTGTCAACGTTTTTACGACCAGTCCCCGACCGTGAGTACCTCCTCCTCCAGAAGAACCCCGAACTTCTCGAAAACCACCTGTTTGACCAAGTCTGCCAGCCTGCGGATATCGGTCGCGGTCGCGCCTCCGGCATTGATGAGAAAGTTTGCGTGTTTCACCGACACCATTGCCCCGCCGACGCGCGT
>JAPWUZ010000196.1 GCA_028275265.1 Armatimonadota bacterium
TGCTGCCAGCGGGCGCGACTGCAGCGAAGGCAAAGCAAAGACCCGTTCGGGAATGTTTGTGACGGCCACCGGAGGCTCGACTCCTGACACAGGCTGCAACCCACGCCGGCTTAACTCGTCCAGAATGGCGCGGTATCGCTCCGGATACTGCAGCACGTCGATGTGGAAGTACACATCCTGCAGCTCTTCGTCGGTGTAACTGGCGAGCATCTGCCGATACTGCCACAGCACACGCCACGATTCTTGTTTACGCGTATCGGTCGGCGACATAGCGCTTTGATTCTACGATAAATACAACCTTCCGGTCAATCGCCTGCAGGAATCCTGCACTGTTCCTCGAAACCCTTATCTGAAACGTTTAAGAGGAGGTGGAGCGATGCGACTGTGGATACCGCTGTGTGCACTGCTGGCAATCACGCTGCCCGCCGGAAGCGCACCCAATATGCTCCTGAACGGCGGCTTCGAGAAAGGCGGGACAGGCTGGTCACTACCCGGTGAGGCTCAGATAGTCAGCGAAGGCGCCCGGGAAGGACGAAACTGCCTGCGTATCTCCACCAGTTCCACCGGCTGGACGATAGCCGGACAGGACTGCCTGCTGCCAGCAGGAACGAAGCGTGTGCAACTGTCCGGCTGGATGCGCACGCAGAACGTGAAGGCGGGTGCAAACCCTTGGGAGAAGGCGCGCCTGCAGGTTACCTTTCATAACGCGAACGGTGAACTCGTCGGCGGTTACCCGCCCGGCTTCGATATCGATGGCACCTCCGACTGGACGTTCTATACCCGCGATTACGAAGTGCCTTCCGGTGCAGTGCGTGTGTCTCTCGTCGTCGGTCTGCACAACGCCACCGGCACTGCGTGGTTCGATGGCTTACGACTGGAGGCGTTCGACATGCAAAATAACCCGCTCCAACCCATCACCGAATCGCGAACCGATACCCGTGAGTGGTACCCACTGGACAGCTCGCCCGACGATTACAGCAAACCCGCTGTGGTAGACCTCTCACGCTATCTGCACCGTCCTGCAGGCAAACACGGCTTTGTCACGGTCAGGGACGGTAAGTTCGTGTTCAAAGACGGTACTCCGGTGCGCTTCTGGGGCGTGAACATCGTGGCGGGCAACGTGTTCATGGACAAGACCACTGCCGAGCGCACTGCAGCGCGTCTGGCAAAGTTCGGATGCAATATGGTGCGCCTGCACCACATGGATGCCAGCTGGGCGCAACCCAACATCTTCGGCAACCACCCCACCAGCACGCTGAACCTCTCGCCGGAGATGCTGGACCGGCTGGACTACTTTATCTACCAGTGCAAACGGCACGGCATCTATATCTACATGGATTTGCTGGTGCACCGCAAGTTCTTGCGGGATGACGGCGTGCGCGACTGGGAGACGCTGGAAAACGGCGCGAAAATCGCCGCCCACTATAACCGCCGCCTCATCGAACTGCAGAAGAAGTACGCGCACGACCTGCTTACCCACTACAACCCCTACACGAAGACGCGCTACGTAGACGAACCCACCATCGCCATGATGGAGATTATCAACGAAAGCACCCTGTTCTGGGTGGGAGGCTACAACGCGCTGCCGCCGTCATACATTCAGGAAATCAACGACCTGTTCGCCGAATGGTGCAACAAACGGGGCATTGCCCGACCACAGGGCAGCGTGCCCAACCTGCTGCGCCAGAAAAACCCCACCGTGGGACGGTTCCTGTATGAGGTGCAGACGGAGACCTTCAAAGAGATTTACGACTATCTGCGCTCCATCGGGGTGAAAGTGCCCATCGCGGGCAGCAACCACTGGGAAAACTGGATTGGCGATGTGCTCTCCAACGCGCAACTGGACTACATCGACCGGCACGCCTACTGGGACCATCCGCAGGGCGGCTATTCCCCCACCAACCGTTTCAACAACAGTCCGATGGTGAAACAGCCGGCAGGCTCCACCATCACATGGATGGGGCGTCAGCAGATGGAAGGCATGCCCTTCATCGTCACCGAGTGGAACAACTGCTGGATGAACGAGTGGATCGCGGAAGCCCCCATGCTGATGGCAGCGTACGGGTCGATGCAGGACTGGGACGGGCTGCTGCAGTTCGACTATTCCGGCGGTGACTGGGCGCCGCGCATGGCGGGCAGCTTCGACGTGGGCAACAAGCCGCACGTCATGGCAGCGCGAGTCCCTGCCGCACTGGTGTTCCTGCGCAACGATGTTCCTCCCACGCCCAGCACCTACATCTACTCGTTTAAGGACGAGGACGACTGGCTACTGCGCCCGATGGGGGACACCGTGCCCGGCGGGCTGATGCTGATGCACCGGCTAGCGTGCAAGAAAGACGCTCCACAGACCGCCGTACCGGAGGTCCCCAGCGACAACTTTATCAGCCAGCACAAGCTCCTGCAGTGGAACCGTGACGGGGTGTTTACGATAAACACTCCACGCACACAGGGGGCGGTCGGCTTCATCGGCGGCAAAACACTGGACTGCCAGAACGTACGCATCGAGGCGCAAACGCCCTTCTGTCAGGTAGTGGTTACCAGTTTGGACGACCAGCCTCTGACACGTTCGAAACGTCTGCTGCTCACAGCGGTCGCACGGGCGGAGAACACCGGTCAGGTGTATAACCCATCGCGCACCTCCCTGCTGGACGAAGGTAGACCACCGATTCTGTTGGAACCGGTCAAAGCCACCGTTACCCTCAAAGGCATTCGCGCGACACGGGTGCATATCTTAGACCATCACGGCAGGCGCACGGGCAAAACCCTGCCCGTAACCAACGGGAAGGTCACCATCGGCAATGAGAAGACCTTCTGGTATGAGATAGAGGTGACCCCTGCCACTCGGAGGTGAGGAATTCACACTGGCGTGCAATAGGACGGGCTGACCTGCCCTCCATGAGGCACGCCAGTGTCTGCCCCAGCGACTCAAAGTCGCGGGCAACGCGCAGATAAAACCTGCTGTGGCAGGTTCACAGGTTCCACACGCGACCCCGTTTTGGGTCGCGTTCCGAACATTTACTAACTTCGTCCTCCCTTGACACCCGTCGGCCAAAGCTTTATGATAAAGGCACATCCGTCACAGCAGAGAGGGTCCGGTATGGGAAGAAGGGGTATGTGGTTGTTTCTTTTGCTGTGTTGCGTAATCGGTTACGCAGACGCAGCGGAGATGCCCGTTCTCGAACGATTGCTGAACGGCGCGAAACTGGGAGCGCATACCGCCACACGCAGCGACCAGCGATTTGCCACCGTTCAGCCCGGTCAACCCGTCGGGCAGACCTTCGTGGTAAGCGAGCGATGCGTGGAGGTCTTTCGCATTGCGATATGGCAGGCTTTCTGGCACGAGACTTGGCAACCTGACGAAATGCTGGTGATGACCCTGTGGGACAGCCCGCAGAAGCGCACTTCCTATGGCAGGTGCGCTATCCCCTACTCGCGCCGCATGTGGGAGGGCGCAGTGCCGATGTTCACTCTGGAGGCGAAGGTGCAGCCGGGGCGCAGCTACTATTTCGAACTGACGGTGGAAACCGAGCCGCTGCGTCCTGCAGAGGTGCCGCGCGAGTGGACACTGAGCGGCGAGCGACCCGGCTTCGCCGGAGGCGACAGGGTGCTTGGCGGCATCGGTACTGCCACCGACGATTATCCAAACGGTCAGGCATACGTGGGTGGCGCGCCGCAAGAATACGACCTGTGGTTCGAGATACACGAGATACATCAGATAGACCGCGACGCCCTGTACCAAGAGGCGTTTCGCCCCTTCAACCTGCAATATCCACCCCTTCAACCTGTACGCGAGGCAGTGGAGCGTGGGGACTGGCAAGAAGCGGTTCGGCGGCTGGTGGCGCACTTCGAGTCGCGCGAGGACCTCATCCCCGCGGAGATTCGCCAACCTCGCTTCAATCCCGATTTCGACACCCGCGAGGCAGACCTCGCTGCCGAACATAAAGTGCTTCTCCCCGACGGTACAACGGTGGACCTCGGTCCCCACTGGAGCCACTACACCCTCTGGCCCGAGCGCGGCGGTGTCGGACTGACCCGTGCGGGCTTGCGCCGCGCGCTGGCAGCGGGCTACGCTAACACCGGCAACGAGAAGTACGCCCGTGCCTTCAGCGACATGGTGTACCACCTCTTTCAGCAATGCCCCTCCCCGCTGAAGGCAGGCGTTTGGAAACCCGACCAGAAGATACCCGGCGCGCTTCCACCTGGGATAGCAGGAGGCTCGATGTGGTCTGCGCTGGCAATTGGCGCAAGGCTGGGACATGCGTTGACTTACTACGGCAGGTTTGTGCGCTCGCCGAATTTCCCGCTGGAGATACGCGCCGCTTTCATCTTCAACCTCGCCGAGATGGCAGAGGTTCTGGAACGCATGGAAGCGGGAGGCAACTGGGAAACGCAGATGGCAGATACTCTCGTGGAGCTGGGAATCGTCTATCCGGAGTTTGAGGGCGCAAAAAGATGGCTTCAGCAAGGCGTGCAACGGCTGATTGACAACGCGCTGTCAACCGTCCGACCCGACGGTGTACTGCAAGAACCCACCACTGGCTACCATCTGCTGGTGATGGGCAGATACCGCAACCTGATTGCGCAATCGCGCCAGCTGCAGGTTCAAATCCCGCCAGAGATGGTATCGCTGACGGAAAAGATGCATGAATACGTGATGTACTCCACCCTGCCCGACGGTACCCTGCCGATTTGGGGCGACGGGAACCCAACGATGCGCCCTGACATGCTCCCGCAGGCGGCAGACCTGTTCGCACGGGAGGATTTCCGTTTCGTGGGCACAGGGGGCAAGCAGGGCCAACCGCCAGCCAAAACTTCAATGGGCTTCCCGCATGGCGGGTTTTTCTATATGCGCAACTCCTGGCAGCCCGATTCGCATTACATGGGTATTCGGTGCGGACCGCACGGCAGCCATGGACACTGGGACCAGTTAAGCATGATCGTTGCCTCTTATGGCAACCTGTTGCTGATTGACCCCGGAGTCCACATTTATGGCACGCCCGAAGCAGAGGAACTGATGCACACTCGCTCGCACAACACTGTGACGGTGGACGGACGCCGCACGG
>JAPWUZ010000197.1 GCA_028275265.1 Armatimonadota bacterium
TTCCTATTCGGTTGGGGAAATGCGCATGTTGCACGCGGCGGCTGAAGAGTGCGCGCGGCATCTGTGGGGAAGCCTGCTTCTCCATTTCCCCGACAGGGGTGCCTCTGCCAGCTACCTGCAGGAGTGGGAACGCCATCATCGCTTTGACGCCGCGCTGGTGTTTGGTCCCCTGCACGACGAAGGCTTGCTCTGGATGCAGCGACGCGGCTATCCGGTCGTTGTGATCGACGCCGAGCCCGAGGTTCCTATCCCACGTGTCGTACAGGCAAACCGGGAGGGTACGAGGCAGGCGGTGCGTGAGCTGATTCGGCTGGGACACCGGCGCATCGGTTTCCTGACCGGACACTACATGCCTCATTACGCACAGCGCTTCGAAGGCTACATGGAGGCGTTGCAAGAAGCAGGCATCACCCCCGAGGCGAGCTGGGTGAAGCATGGCAAACCCCGCCCGACGCCTCAGGATGCCCTGCGGCGGCTGCTGGAGGTACGTCCCCCCTTGACGGCTATCGTGGGAGCGTCGGACATCCTGCTGGCGTTCGCCTATCCCGCGATTACGGAGATGAACGTTCGGGTGCCGGAAGAGCTTTCGCTCATCGGCTTCGATGACGAGCCTTTCTGCACCACCATGCAGCCGCCCCTTTCATCGGTGCGCGTGGATTTGGAACAGCTGGCGCGTACCGGCGTGCGCCTGCTGATGGACATGATGGACGGCAAACCGGTGCCACAACGGGTGGAGATACCCGCTCAGGTGGTGCTGCGTGATTCGTGCGCAACACCTCATTCGAACCACAACACTACATTTGAGTCTCACAAGGAGGGTTCACCATGAAACGCACTTACGGCTTCACGCTGATTGAGCTGCTGGTGGTTATCGCGATTATCGCGATACTGGCAGCGATTCTGTTCCCGGTGTTCTCGCAAGCCCGGGAGAAGGCAAGGCAGGCTTCGTGCCTGTCCAACATGAAGCAGATTGGTCTCGCCATGATGATGTATCTGCAGGACTATGACTACACATCCATGCGAGACACCTTCTGGACGTTCGACCGCTTCGGCTACTGCTGGAACGGGATGCTGTACCCGTACGTGAAGAACAAGGGCATCTTCAAGTGCCCCAGCCACGGGCTTCCTTCCACTGCGCTGGACTGGGACAACACCCAGAACTACGACCCCTGGCTGGAGTATCGGGGCAAGTCCTACGGTATCAGTGTCTACGGCATCGTGCAGTGCGCAGTGACGCCGGACGGCACCTGGAACACGGAGACGCTGAAGTATCCGGCGGAGCGCATCGCCTTCTATGAGGTGAAAGCCAACGACGGTTCCGGCTGGGGCGACAATGCCTGGTGGGTGTACCAGAGCGGACAGCCGGAGGGTGGCCCCGAGGGGCAGCGCCTCGCCTTCCGACATAACGATGGCATGAACTGTATCCACATGGATGGACACGCGAAGTACTACACCAAGCAGTTCCTGCAGAACCTCATGGACGCAACCAAAACCCCGCGCCAGCGCGGTCCCGGTGAGAGCCAGCATCTGTTCTACCGGATGATTTACTACCCGTGGAGCGCGGACATGAGCCCGCAGCAGTAAGGATGCATCAGGCAGGGTTGTCGGGAGGGGAGGTACCGGCAACCCTGCACGTCAACGCCCGTCATTCATAGAGGAGGATGTGATGAAGAAAGAGATCAACCCGGTGGTGGCTATCGTGGTGGTCGTGGTGATTGTGGCGGCGGTCATCTTCTTCTACTTCCGCGCCACCGCGCCGGAGGGAGTGAAAACTCTCAAACCACCGCCACCGAACCCGCCTGGAGGGATACCGGCACCTACGGAGTAATTTCGGCTCTTATCTGGAGGTGTAGGGTGCGAAACCTTAGCGGATAAAACAACAGCGGTGCCAAACGGGAATGGACCCCCTACCCTCAGCGGGTTCACATAAAGCAAGGGCGGTTCATCACCGCCCTTGCCGCGCTTTTATGCCTCGACGTGGCGGAAAGATGGGGTGTATAATGTTTATTGTGCTTTCTGTCACCGAACGCTTCCAGAGGAATGGGAGGAGAGATGCCGCCAACAGCGTTTCCGCGTCGGGTTACCGACTTTCGTGGCAAAGTGTTGACCTTAAAGAGCGCGCCCCGGCGCATCGTGTCCTTGACGCCGGGCACCACAGAGGTGCTGTTCGCCATCGGTGCGGGCAAGCAGGTGGTGGGCGTGACCGGCTACTGCGACTATCCGCCTGAAGCGAAGCAACTGCCCAAAATCGGCGACATGCGCGTGAACGTGGAGGCTGTCGTTGCCTTACGCCCCGACCTGGTGGTGGCGGACGGCGTATTGAACCGCCGCTTCCTGCCCGCGCTGGAGCGTTTGAAACTTCCCCTGCTGGTGGTTGCCCCCAAGACATGGCTGGACGTCGCCCGGCTCATCCGCCTGCTGGGCGAAGCAACGGGTCATGAGAAACAAGCCGCGTCGCTGGCGCAACGGTTCTACCAGGCACACCATGAGGCTCGTTCTCGCCCTGCCTCAGGGCAAAAGCCGGGTGTGCTGTTTGCGCTGAACGTGGAGCCGTTGCCGATGTGGGTCGCTGGACGTGAGTTGTTCGTGGACGATATGATTCGCCTCGCGGGTGGACGTAACGTCGCCGCGGATGGAGGCGTGAACTACTATCCCCTCTCCGCTGAAGCGTTGCTGGCACGCAACCCCGACGTCATTATCACGACTGTGCCCGAAGACCGTCTGTCTCCCCTATACGAACACCCCGTGCTCAAACGGCTGAAGGCGGTGCAAAACCGGCGGGTCTACAGTGTGGATTCCAACCTGTTTGTGCGCCCCACACCTCGCCTGCTGAAAGGGCTGGAGCTGTTGCAGAGGATTATTGTCAAGGCGCAGCGAGGATAAGCTGATGCCCACGGTCTGGTTCAAGCGCTACCGGGTGTTTGCCATATTGCTTCCCGTGCTGGTGGTTGCGACGGTGGCGGCAGCATTGTGCATGGGCAGCGAGCCGATTGCACCACAGCAGGTATGGCGCATCCTTCGGGAGGGAGGCTCCTCCGGCGACAGCTTCAGCGTGATTGTGTGGCAACTGCGCCTGCCGCGGATGACTATGGCGGCGATGGTAGGGGTGTTGCTGAGTGTGGCCGGGGTGATTCTGCAGGGCTTGCTGCGCAACGACCTTGCGGACCCCTACACCATCGGCGTCTCGTCGGGTGCGGCGATGGGCGCGTCGGCTGCCGTGCTGGCAGGTTGGGAGGCAAAATGGCATGGCTTCGGCGTGCCCGTAGCGGCTTTTGTGTGTGCCATGATTGCCATCGTGCTGGTACTGATGGTCGCGCGTCGGGAAGGTGTGCTGCGCGTGTCCGTGTTTCTGCTGGCGGGGATCGTGGTGGGGTCGTTCATGTGGTCGGTGGTCACGCTGATGCTGACGCTGGCAGGCGCAGATGTGGGGCGTGTGCTGTTCTGGCTGATGGGCAGTTTTGCCGATGCCGAGTGGGTGCGCATACGACTTCTTCTGCCGTTCGCGGTACTGGGTATTCTGGGACTGCGTGCAATGGCTTACGGGCTGAACGCTTTTGCGCTGGGCGAAGAGAGCGCAGCGCATCTGGGCGTCGAGGTAGAGCGACTGAAAAGGGGAGCGATTGTGCTGGCGGCATTGTGCACGGCGGCAGCGGTGTCGGTCAGCGGCATTATCGGCTTCGTGGGGCTGGTGGTGCCGCATATTGCGCGGCGACTGTTCGGCTCCGACCACCGGCAGCTGTTCTGGAGTGCGGCGGTGCTGGGCGCAGTGTTGATGGTCTGGGCGGATACGCTGGCGCGAAGCATCGCCCGACCGGCAGAGATACCGGTTGGGGTGATTACTGCTCTGATAGGTGCGCCGTTTTTCATCACATTACTGAGGCGGGAACGACTGGTGTGAGAGGCTGTCTTTTGGAGCATCCTGTAGCATAGAGGGCAGTATTGCTGTTCAGAGCCTACCGAGCCTTGATCACCACGTGAGGAGGAACATGGCAAGGAAAAAAGATAACGAACGGAAACCTGCTACCGAGCAGGCGATTATCGAAGAGGCGCAACGTGAACTGCGTGTGATATGGTGGCGGTACACACTGTGGATTACGATACTGATGCTGGTGGCGCCGCTGGTAATGACCGTTCTGGCGGCACTGCTGCGGCTCGGACAGGTCAGCTTTCTGGTGTTGAACTTCGTGGTGGTGTTTGTGCTGGTTCAGGTCATGCTCTATCATGTGCGACAGAGCTATCTCCGCCTGAAGCAGCTGGGGCGCACGGCGGTGCAGAAACACCTGTGGCAGGCAGCGCGAGTGGCACTGGAACCGTTCTCGCGCTTTGGGAACAGAGGCTTTGACTGGGATGGCGAGGCGCACTACCTGCTGATGCGCACCTACCTGTCTCTGGGGGACGCCCCCCGTGCGGCGAAGATACGCGATTTTCTATTGCGTTACCGAAGGGGCAAGTGGGTAGAGCGCGCCCGCAAGGCAGTTCCCGTGGAGGAGGAGAACTAATCTTCCTCTTCCTCCTCATCCTCGTCTTCGAAGTCGAAGCCCTCGATATCGTCCAGGTCCATACTGGGATCGGTATAGCGTCCAATCTCCTCGGCGCGGAAGACGTGCACCACGAAATCCTCGCGCTCGAAACGGGGCATATAGCTCGACACGATGTCTTCGTCGATCATCGCCACCAGCGTCTCTTCCTGCTCCGGAGCAAAATCGCCCTCCAGCAACAGGGTGGCATAGATGGTACCCGCAGCATAGTGAATATCCACCTGTCCGACTCGCTCGTTGTTACGCCATATCAGATAGATTTCCGAGCTTTCGGTGCGAACCAAACGGTTCAAACGCAGGTTGTTCATGTTACTTCTCCTGTAGCCTGTCCAGCGATCTCACCTGCACTCGCGCCTCACCTCGCACTACGGTGAAACGAACCGCCTGCATCTCGGTTTCCACCAGGTAACTGTATTTGCCGATAGTTACCTTCACGCCGGGGTAGACCACGCCGCGCACCACCACCTCGGCACGAGTAGGAGCGTTCACTGCGATGGTGATGCTACGCTTCTCGTGTTGCAGC
>JAPWUZ010000198.1 GCA_028275265.1 Armatimonadota bacterium
GGGCTCACTCAGCTGACGGCGGGCATGTTCGAACACTACCGGCGCCTGTTTCAAGCGGGAGATGACCGCTTTCAGCCGCTCTTCCGGCGGGGCAAACGAGCGCTTTGCCAGCGCGAAGACCCCCCCGACGACGATGCTGTTGGGCACATCGGGGTCGTGCGTCCAGCTGCGCCACGCTTCGAGGTCAATCAGCCGATGCTGAATCTCGCTCTCCGCCAGCGCGTGGTCCAGAGCGCGTTCCGGACTCAGCTGTTCCCGCGGGATGGACTGTATCTCTCTCAAAAGACTGTAAAGGGCGCGAATCTCCGCAACGCGTGCGGTCTCGGAGTTGTCGTATACGTGATGGTCGTAGGTGTGTACGCCCAGATAGGTTGCCATTTCGGGGTAGCGTTCCAGCGTCATCTGCGCCAGGCGGTCTGCCAGCGCATCCCAGCGTTCGTTCCAGTTGTTGGTCATACGGAGCCTCCTGTTCCTGCATTCTGCCGACGCAAAAGTGCAATGACCACAAGTTTGCCCCCTTTCGGGAGCTGTCGGTTCGGGATAATGGTAGCAGAGGGATACGGATAGTGTCAAGCAAGAGACCGCCATGCATCCGAAACCGAGTTCGAGGTATCTATCGTATAGGGAAGAGAAACTGTGTACGAGGTGAAGTCTATGTACCGAACGCTTATTGCGTTGCTTGGAGCACTGCTGCTGACCGTTTCAGCCGTTGCGCAGTTCGCACCGCCGAAAGACGCCCTGAGCGTACAGGCGACGGCTTCGGTCAAGCAGGTTGTGCCCGGCAAGCCTTTCGAAATACTGGTTACGCTGAACATCAAGCACCCGTACCACGTGAACGCCAACCCGGCGAGCGAGAAGTTCCTCATTCCTACTACCGTGACGATAGACCCCGTACCGGGTATCACCTTCGCTGCTCCTCAGTATCCGAAAGGCTTGTTGCGCGAGTTCGCTTTCACGGGCGGCAAGAAAATCGCAGTGTACGAGGGCAAGATTGTTGTTCGTGTCACCGCTACACCCTCGAAGCAGCTAAAAGGGGGCGAGGTCACCGTCCGGGGCAAGGTGAACTATCAGGCGTGCGACGACAAATCCTGCTATCCGCCCGGAGACTTACCGTTTAGCCTGAAGCTAAAGGTCGCCCCTTCGGCGGCAAGTATTGACACAGAGGGTGAGCAGGCGGTGGCGCAGGCAGAACAGACTGGCGCGTCGCCCGGTTCCGACGGCGCGGCAGTGGCGGGCACGTTCTCTTTCACGCCAGGGGGAGCCTATCTGCAGAAACTACAGGATTTGCTGAACGCAGGACGGTTCGGCATCGCGTTGCCGATAATCCTGCTGCTGGGGCTTTTGCTGAACCTCACGCCCTGTGTGTACCCGCTGATTCCTATCACCATCTCCTTCTTCAGCCGGCAGACGGCGGGCAGTGCGGCGCGCACATTTGGTCTGTCGCTGGTGTATGTGTTCGGAATGGCGTTGATGTACGCGGCACTGGGCACCGCGGCGGCGGCACTGGGAAAGACCTTCGGTTTCCAGCTGCAGAACCCGTGGGTGCTTGGTGGGTTTGCGGTCATCCTGATTGCGCTTGCGCTGAGCATGTTTGGCCTGTACCAGTTGCAGCTTCCTGCCGGTTTGCGCAACAAGGCGCGTCTGCGCGAAGGCTGGCTGGGGGCGTTCTTAATGGGACTGCTGGTCGGTGTGGCAGCAGCACCATGCGTGGGCCCCGTGGTTGTCGCGCTGGCGGCGGTGGTTTCGGGCACGGGCAATGTGCCACTGGGCTTTCTGCTGTTCCTGACGCTGGGAATCGGGCTGGGTATCCCGTATATCATGCTGGCAATGTTTTCGGGGGCGATTCGGCGACTGCCGCGCAGCGGCGAGTGGATGGTGGCGGTCGAGCATCTATTTGGCTTCGCGCTAATCGGTGTGGCGATATTCTTCCTCAGTCCTATCCTGCCTGCGATGGTGTATAAGTGGCTGATGTTCGCGTTCCTGGCGGGCGTGGGGGTCTATCTGGCTGCCGTAGACAAGCTGGCGAAAACGGTGCGCGGCTTCTTCTGGTTCAAGCGACTGCTGGGCGTAGCGCTGGTGGCATGGGCAGTGATGATTGCGCTCCCCACCCAGAAGGCAGAGGGCGGTCATATCGCCTGGCAGCCGTACAGCGAGGCAGCCCTGCAGCAAGCTGTTGCCGAAGGTAAGCCGGTGGTCATCGATTTTTATGCCGACTGGTGCCTGCCGTGCAAGGAGCTGGAGGCAAATACTTTCTCCGACCCGCGTGTGGCGCAGGCGTTTGAGGGCATCGTCGCATTGAAGGCAGACCTGACTCGCGATGATAGCCCTGCCGTGCAGGACTTGAAGAAGCGGTTCGGCATCGTCGGCGTGCCTACCATTGTCTTTCTGGACGGCTCTGGTCGTGAGCAAGGAGCGCTGCGCCTGGTGCAGTTCGAACCGCCGGAGGCGTTCTTGAAGCGAATGGCGCAATTCCATTCGTTGACGACACAGACAGCGAAGCGATAAGGAGGATACGATGCAACGATTCGGTTTCTGGTTACCGGTGGCTATTCTATTGGTGGTTGCCGGAGTTCTCTGGCAAACTCGTGAAATGATGCCGCTGGAAGTGGTGCGTGTGTTGATGACGGTAAGCCTTGGTGTGGCAGGCATACTGCTCCTGCGCAGGCGCGGTGCCCATTCGGTGCTGGGTTTTGCACTGATCATGGGGGCGCTGTGGGTGGCGCAGCCCGGCGTGCTGGCAGGCAAGGGGCAGGTGAATATGCTCCCTGCCAGCAAAACGGCTATTCTGCAGGCTATCGATGAGGGCAAGCCGGTGGTGCTTGTCTTCAGCGCGGACTGGTGTCCGTTCTGTCGGCGTCTTGAACGAGAGACCTTTACCGACGGCGAGGTCGCCCGGCTGGCGAAGGACTTCGCAGTGTTTCGCGTGGATATGACATCCAGCACGCCCCCGCCGGAGACGGTGGAGCTCGCGAAGAAATATGGCGCGGAGGGACTGCCGACAGTGGCTTTTCTCAACGCGCGTGGCGAATGGGTGAAGGATTTGACCCTCGTCGGCTACGAGCCTCCGCGCGAGTTCGCGAAGCGATTGCGCGCGCTGCGCGACGCCAACTGAAGCGCTTGCTTATTGTCCCATCATCTGGATGACGACCTGCCGTTGCCGCGGGCGAGTGTCGAAGTCGATCAAGACCACCTGCTGCCAGGTACCCAGCGTCGCCTGCCCCTGCACCACGGGGATGGTGAGGGAGGGTCCCAGCAGCGATGCGCGCACGTGGGCGTGTCCGTTGTCATCGCCCCAGCGAGCCTCGTGGGCATAAGAGGCGCCGGTGGGAGCGATTGCCTCGAAAGCGCGCTGCAGGTCACTCACCAGCCCCGGCTCGAACTCCATGGTGGTCAGTCCCGCTGTAGAGCCTATCACGAACAGAGTAACTGTTCCGTTCTGTATACCGCTTTCTCGCACCGCTGCTTGCAGTTCCGATGTCAGGTCTATGGTGTGCCCGTTTCCCCGGGTCTCTTTGCGGATGGTGGTATGGAATACCTTCAGAGTATCCACAGGTTCCTCCTCTGGATAGTGATGCCTGCTATAAGCTATCATGCGTGGCAGGTGATGTCAACATCGTGAACGCGGTTGCCGCGCAGAGGTTGAGGATAACGACCATCAGCCACACAGGAACCCGGTGCATGGTCTGCGAAGTGTTATTTCAAACATCGGTGGAGGAGTTACGGTAATGCGCAGGGCAAAATGGTGGCGAACCGTAGTGACCATCGGCATGTGCGTCATCGGCGTGGGGTGTGTCGTGCGGGCGGTGCTGTCGAAGCTGCAGCCGCCGGTGAAAAAGGAAACCGTCATGGTGCCCATGCGGGATGGCGTGCGTCTGGCGACCGACATCTACTTCCCCGAAGGCGATGGACCCTTCCCCGTGATTCTGCTGCGTTCCCCCTACGACCGCAAACTGGGCGAGGGTATTGCGCAGGATGCAGCGCGGCGGGGATATGTGATGGTGGTTCAGAACACGCGCGGACGGTTCGGCTCGGAGGGAGAGAACCTGCCTTTTGAAACCGATGGCTGGGGCAGGCTACGCGACGGTGAGGATACGGTGGAATGGATAGCCCGCCAGCCGTGGTGCGACGGCAAAATCGGCACGTGGGGTGGTTCCGCACTGGGCATCACGCAGTACCTGCTGGCTGGCACCGGAACGAAGAGGGTAACCGCGCAGAATATCACGGTGGGCGCACCAAGCCTGTACCATGGCGTGGTATACTGGGGTGGTGTGTTCCGCAAAGCGATGATTGAGGACTGGCTGCGCATCAGTGCGTTTAGCCCCGATGCGCTCAAAATCTGGACATCTCATCCTACCTACGATTCCTACTGGCGCGAGCGAGACATGACCACCCGCTATCGCTATACGAACGCACCCGCCATCCACATCGGCGGCTGGTACGATATCTTCGCCCAGGCAACCATAGATGCCTTCGTCGGGATGCAAACGCGAGGCGGACCCGGCGCACGAGGCAAGCAGAAACTGCTGATAGGACCCTGGACGCATGGGGTGTTTCAAGAGAAAGCAGGGGAACTCACCTTCCCCAATGCCAAGAACCCACCCACAACCGCACACGACATCTGGAAGTGGTTTGACCACTATCTGAAAGGTGTAGATAACGGTGTAGACCGTGAGCCCGCAGTAACCTACTACGTGATGGGCGATGTGACCGACCGCAACGCCCCCGGCAACGAATGGCGTACTGCCAATCAGTGGCCTCCCATGAACGCGACGCCAACCCCCTTCTACCTGCATCCTGACCGCTCGCTATCCACACGGAAACCCGAAGAGGGAGACACACTGAGCTACACCTACGACCCCAAAGACCCCGTGCCGACCGTAGGCGGACCGAGGTTGACGCTGCCTGCCGGAGCGATGGACCAGCGTAAGATAGAAAGCCGTCCCGATGTGCTGGTGTTCACCAGCGAGCCGCTACGCGAGCCGATGGAGGTGACCGGCAGGGTCAAGGTGATACTGTGGGCTTCCAGCGACGCACCCGACACCGACTTTGTGGCG
>JAPWUZ010000199.1 GCA_028275265.1 Armatimonadota bacterium
GTGACCGACATCCCCCAGCGCATTACGCAGCGCAAGCCGAAACTGCGCGCCTTTGTGCCTATCATGTACGGCTGTGACAAGTTCTGCACCTTCTGCGTGGTTCCGCTCACGCGCGGGCGCGAGCGCAGTCGCCCAACCGAAGATATTCTGGAGGAAATCCGCTACCTTGCCGAACACGGCACCAAAGAGGTGACCCTGCTGGGGCAGACGGTCAACTCCTACGGCAAGAACCTGCTGGAGGGGAAGGTGCCCTTCGCGAAGTTGCTGCGCCTGATTAACGATATCCCCGGCATCGAGCGCATCCGGTTCACCTCTCCCTATCCGCGCGACTTCACTGATGAGCTTATCGAGACAATGGCAGAGCTGCCCAAAGTGTGCGAGCATGTGCACCTGCCCCTTCAGGTAGCCGATAACGACCTGCTGCGGGAGATGAAGCGCGGTTACACGGTGGAACAATACGAAGCCATCGTGCACAAGCTGCGCGCCGCCATGCCCGACATCGCCATCACTACCGACCTGATGATTGGTTTCCCGGGTGAGACCGAAGAGCAGTTCCAGCACACGCTGGAGTTTGTGGAGCGTATTCGCTTCGACTCCGCGTTCATGTTCGCCTACAGCCCGCGACCGGGCACCAAAGCCGCCGAGCGAGAAGACCAGATCCCTCGTGCGGTGAAGATGGAGCGCTTGCAGCGGCTGATTGAACTGCAAAACCGCATCACCTGCGAGATAAACCGCTCGCAGGAGGGCAATGTGTATGAAGTGCTGGTGGAAGGCCCCAGCCCCAAAGACCCATCGAAGCTCACCGGCTTAACCCGCCAGAACAAGACGATGAACTTCGAAGGTGCTCGCGAGCTTATCGGTCAAACCGTGCGGGTGCGCGCGGTAGAGGGGCACCTGTGGGGCTTCCTCGGGGAGCTGGTGGAGCAATAGCCGTCCCAGTGGTATAATACGGCTGGGCATCGTTCGCACAATTCGGAGAGGCAGCACCCAATGGCGGACCAATCTTTGGACATCGACGCGCTCATTCAGGCTCTGCAAAACAACCCGGAAGCACGACAACGCTTGCTGGCGGCACTGCTGCCTCAGGAGTTTCTGGCACTGCCGTTTCAGGTGGCGCAGGTGGCGCGCACCGTTGCCGAGCACAACGAACGCATCGAGCGTCTGGAGCGAGTCGTGCAGCAGCTTGCGGACACCGTCGCACAACTGGTCGGCGTGGTACAGGGCATTGTGCAGGAATTAGCCGAGTTGCGCGAGACAGTGAACGGATTGATACGTGGTCAGGAGGAGTTGCGTGAGACGGTCAACGGGCTGATTCGCGGGCAAGAAGAGTTGCGCGCTTCGGTCGCCGAGTTGCGTGAGACGGTCAACGGGCTGATTCGCGGGCAAGAAGAGTTGCGCGCTTCGGTCGCCGAGTTGCGCGAGACAATGGAAGGTCTGGCGAAAGCGGTTGAGCGGCTCATAGAGTGGCAGGTGCTGGCAGAACAACGCTTCCAGCGAATCGAAGACCGTCTGGGGCAGCTGATAGGCTGGCGGCTCGAGGAAGAGTACGCCAAGCACGCCTACGCCTACTTCGGCACGTACCTGCGCAAAATCCGCCGCGCAGATATGGAAGAGATTTTCGAGAAGGCGACCCAGAAGCTGTCGATCACGGAAGTCAAGGACCTGTCGCGGGCGGACTTAATCCTGAAGGGGCAGTTGCGTTTCGCAGACCAGCGAGAGGTGTATCTGGTCATGGAGGTCGCCGCCACGTTGGACGTGAACGACGTCACCCGCGCCAGCCGACGGGCAGACCTTCTCAGCCGCGCGGGGTTTCCCTGCATCCCTGTGGTCGGCGGGGAAAAGATGGCGCCAGCGGTAGAGGATAGCGCACGGGAGTTGGATGTGGCTATCGCGCTGGACGGAGGGCTGATGGGCTGGGAGGCTGCGTTCCAGAAGCGGTTGAGGATGACGTCGTAAGCGGCGAGCATATCCAGCGGGACTTTATTTCATCGGAAGTGAAGGACGTTTCTGGTGGTGAGTCACATGATACAGGTCAAACAAGGTTCCGCCGCTGAGATCATCTCGTTTCTGGAAGAGCGGAAGGACCTCCACAATCAAACCCTGATACTTATCGTACCCGAGGCAACGCAGGCAGAAATCGCTGCTCTTGACACAGGGCAAGGGGAACAGGTTTGCTCACTCGACCAAATCGTCTGGGACAATGGTGTGCCCACACTACCCAAGCGTGGCCTCAAAGAACCTGTCTCTCCGGACCTCATCAAAAGACTTCTGGAAGAAGAAGATGATTGATTTGCCAGATGTCAATGTGATTGTGGCTTTGCTCGACGCGGAGCATCAGTTCCACCGCGAGGCAATGGCTTGGTTTCGCGAGGCAAGACAGAAAGGCTGGGCAACTTGTCCTCTTACAGAAAACGGAACCATCCGGGTGCTGTCGCGCCCCCAGTATCCTGGGCTAAGGATTAGTGTATCTCAAGCTGCGGAACTTCTCCGTGCTCTTGTTCGCTCGAGCGCAGCTTCGCACGTGTTTTGGCAGGACTCATTGAGCATTTTGAACGAAACCGTATACGACCTGAGCATGCTACAGGGCTATGGGCAGATTACCGACATCTATCTGCTGGGCTTATGCCAGCACAATGGCGGAACACTGGTAACGATGGACAAAGGTGTCGTGGTGCTTGCCCAGCGCATGTGTGCAGAACGACTTGACCTCGTAAAACGGATAGGAGACTGAGGCAATGCCCGTCGAACCCCCATTTCCTACCCTGACCGAGCTGATGGGCTTAATCGGCGAGGCGGGACACCGTCTCGCGGAGATCGAAGCCAGCGAAGGCGCGGCAGGAAACATCTCGGTATACATCGGCTGGAGCATCGACCCGCGCCGCCAGTTCCCGCTACAGGAAACCATCTCGATACCCACTCCTGTGCCCGAGCTGGCGGATGGACTGTTTCTGGTCACCGGCTCGGGCAGGCGACTGCGCGAAATCGGCTCCGACCCCGAGGCGAACCTGGGTGCAGTGCGGGTCAACCCCGATGGGCGTACGGCGACCCTCTACACCTCCCCGAAACGCCTGTTCGAACGGCTCACCAGCGAGTTCAACTCCCATCTGGCGGTGCATCGCGACCAGGTGGTGCGCACCGGCACCAACTTCCATGCACTCATCCACGCGCAACCCCTGCACCTCACCTATCTAAGCCATATCCCGCGCTATCAGGACGAACGCTACCTGAACCAGCACATCCTGCGCTGGCAACCGGAGAGCATCGTGCAACTGCCGGAAGGCGTGGGGCTGGTGCCGTTCCTGTTGCCCGGCTCCGAAGAATTGATGCAGGCGACGATGGAAAAGCTGCGAACCCACCGCGTGGTGGTGTGGGCAAAACACGGCGTGATGGCGCGTTCCGATGCCTCCGTGAAGCGCGCGCTAGACCGTATCGAGTACGCCGAAACCGGCGCACGCTATGAGTATCTGAACCTCCTCTGCGGCGAACAGGGCGAAGGATTGACCACGGAGGAGATTCTCCGCCTCTGCGAGCGATTGGGTATAGAACAGAAGGTATTCTGAGCGAAACCGGCTCCGCCTGCTGACGTCATTATATACAGCAGGCTTTCCGCAACATCGTGCCTAAATAAACCTGCAGTCTGCAGAAGGAGTACCGTAGGATATGTGGGCTCGGAGTCGCACTTTCGCCGTCACTTTGCTGTTGCTGGTCGGTCTGTTGACGACACTGTCCGCGCAAGAGGTGGTACAACGTCGGGGAACTCCCTCCGTCCCTGCCTCGCCATCCGCCCCGCCCGCCGAGAACAATGCAGCACAACCATCGCTGGAAGTGACTGCCGGACCGCAGGGGGTATCGGTGTTCGCGGTTGGGGTGGATGCGCAGGAGTTGCTCACCCGCCTCGCCAAAGAGACGGGTATCCGCCTCATCGTGGATGATACGGTGCGGCGTACCGTCACCATCAACCTGGTCAACATGCCCGTGACACGCATTCTGGAGATTATCGCCGCGGCGTATGGGCTTTCCTATCGTGAAGTCAACGGGATATTCATGCTCAGCGAGGGCATTCCCAGAAGTCCTTCCTCCTACCTGCTCAGCGATATCGACACCATCACCACGCAGTACGTGCTGGCACCTAACGCCAAGTCGCTGCTACCCGTGTTTCTGCAGGACCACGTGAAGACCAATGCCGAACAGAACGCGGTCATCCTGTCTGCCCCGCCGGAGGTGCTGAAGAAGTTCCGCGAGGACATCAAGCAGTTCGACATCCCGGCGGCGCAGATTATGATCGACGTGCTGATGGTGGAGTTTACCGATTCCGCCGCGCGAGAGTTCCGGGCGCAATGGAGCTGGAGCAACGATGGACGCAGCCTCACAGTGGATTCGCCGCTGGGACAGGTCATCTTCCGCTCTGTGACCACTTTGCCCACCGAGTTCTTCACCAGCTTGCGTGCGCTGGTTACGCAGGGCAAGGCACGTGTACACGCCAACCCGCGCATCGCCACCGTCAGCGGACAGCGCGCAAGCATCTTCATCGGCAAACAACGCTATCTCAGCACGCCGGTCAGCATCGGCGGGGGCAGGGGAGAAGGCGACTACTTCTTCCGCCAGACCAACTTTATCGATGCGGGCGTCCGCCTCAACATCACCCCATGGACAGGCGGTGAGGGTGAGATTATCGTGGATGTACAGCCTGAAATCAGCGTGTTGAGCGCGCCCGACCCCAAAACCGGCTTGCCGGATAAAAGCACCCGCCGAGCCAACACCACTGTGCGCGTGCGCGACGGCGAAACCATCATCATCGGCGGGCTGGTTCAGCGTGAACTGATGTCCACGAAGACCAAAGTGCCTGTTCTCGGCGACATTCCGCTGCTCGGTCAGTTTTTCCGTTCGGAGGACACCAAGGAGTCGGTGACAGAGATGGCAATCTTCATCACGCCACGTATCCTGTCGCAAACCGGACACCTGCCCACCGAGCAGGAAGAATCGCTGAAGAAACGCTTCCTGCAAGAGGAGAAGGATGCGCCGCGGTAGGCTGTTGTGTCTCGCCTTGTTATTC
>JAPWUZ010000200.1 GCA_028275265.1 Armatimonadota bacterium
GTAGTGGAGTATCTGCGCGTTTCGGTGACGGAACGCTGCAAAACCTGCGCTGCGTCTACTGTGTCCCTCCTGACAGTCGTGGCTATGAAGACCGCGAGTACCTGCTGTCTTTCGAAGAGATTGTTGCGATTGTACGCGCGCTCGCACTGCACGGTCTATGCCGGGTACGCCTGACGGGCGGAGAACCGCTGATACGCCCTCGTCTGCCCGATCTGGTATCGCGGCTGGCGGCGGTGCCCGGCATCCGTGACATCTCGCTCAGCACGAATGGGATTTTGCTGCCCCGATACGCCGCCGATCTGAAACGCAGTGGTTTAGGGCGCGTCAACATCTCTCTGGACACGCTGCAGCCCCAGAAGTTTCCTAAGGTGTCCCCGGTGGGGCGCTGGGAGGAGGTATGGGCGGGCATCGAAGCGGCGTTCGAGGCGGGTTTGCACCCGGTCAAGATCAGCTGCGTACTGATGAAGGGCGTCAATGACGACGAGATCGAAGCCTTTGCGGAACTCACCCTGCGTTATCCGTTGCATGTCCGCTTCATCGAGTTAATGCCCATCGGCAACGTGGGTTTTTATCGTCAGGGGCACCTCCTGCCAATCGGGGAAGCGAGGGTGCGATGCGCACGTCTGGGCGAGCTGATGCCCGTCGCGCAGGACGAGACGGTGGGCGGTGGACCGGCGCAGGTTTTCCGGTATCCTGAAGCTAGGGGCACCTTGGGTTTTATCGGGGCGTGTACCGAGAACTTTTGCCAGCGATGTAATCGGATGAGGCTCAGCGCAGACGGCTACCTGTATCCCTGCCTGGGACATGGTGTGCGC
Organism: Armatimonadota bacterium; assembly: GCA_028275265.1. Classification (GTDB taxonomy): domain Bacteria; phylum Armatimonadota; class HRBIN16; order HRBIN16; family HRBIN16; genus HRBIN16. Next base: position 816 of record JAPWUZ010000200.1, read on the forward strand.
GTGGATCTCAAGCCTGCCTTGAAGCAACCTGCTGCGGCGCGCAGCGATGCGATTCTGGCAGCGGTGGAGCATGCGCTGCTGTGTAAACCGCAGGGGCACCAGTTCATCACGGTAATGCCACATCCTGCTTTCCGCACAATGCGGGCGATTGGGGGCTGACGGCAATGATGCACATGATGGATGTCGGTGAGAAGGCACAGACGATGCGCCAAGCGGAGGCAGAGGCTGTGATTCGAGGAGAGCCGGAGGTACTGCGTGCGCTGTGGGAAGGGCGTCTGCCGAAGGGCGATGCACGCGCCGCTGCTCAGCTTGCCGGTATCCTCGCAGCGAAGCGGACACCCGAGTTGTTGCCCATGTGCCATCCGATCCGCCTGGACAAGGTGGAGATACGTGCGACCATAGAGGAGGGTTCGATTCGGATACGCGCTATCGCCCGCGCTCACGACCGCACCGGTGTGGAGATGGAAGCGCTCACCGCTGCAGCGGTCGCCGCGCTGACCTTCTACGATTGGGCGAAGTCGAGCGATCCGACGATAGAGTTCACCGTACGGTTGTTGCGGAAATCAGGTGGCAAATCGGGAAACTGGGAGAACCCGGCTGTGTCCACCCACGCCGAAGAGGTGCCTTCAAAGACCGTCTTACCCGATGGGGTTCGCGTTGGGATATTGACCGTTAGCGACCGTGCCAGCCGGGGTGTTTATCCCGACCGCAGTGGCGACCTGATACAGCAGTGGCTGACACAGGCAGGTGCATCGGTTTGTGAGCGTGCGCTGGTGTCCGATGAGCGGTCGCGTGTCGAGGCGGAACTGGTCCGGATTATTGACGCGCACCGGCCGGACCTGGTGCTGACGACGGGCGGCACCGGGTTGTCCCCCCGAGACTGTACTCCAGAGGCCACCCGTGCCGTCGTGGAGCGAGAGGCGACGGGGATTGTCGAATGGTTGCGCCAGCGCAGCGCACACGGGAACAGCCGCGCGTACCTCTCGCGGGCAACGGCAGGTATTCGTGGACGCACCCTGGTTATCAATCTGCCCGGCAGTCCGCGTGCTGTTCAAGAGCACCTGGATGCTTTGCGTGATATGTTACCGCATGCCATCGAGATGGTGCGTGGAATGGGGCATCCTGAAGGGGAGAAGGAGCATGGGTGAGCTGCTGTTGCTGTCGGGATTTTTCGCCGTTGCGTTGCTTTACGCTTCAGTAGGACACGGCGGCGCGACCGGGTATATTGCCCTGCTGACCTTATTGATGCCTGGGTTACCGGTGCGGGAGATGTCAACCACCGCACTGATTCTCAATATGGTCGTGTCGGGAATCGCCCTGTTGCAGTTTGCCCGGGCAGGGCATTTTCCATCGCGTCTGGCGATACCACTGTTGCTTGCATCGGTGCCGGCGGCGTATATTGGTGGGATGCTGAGAGTTCCCCTCTGGTTGTTTCACACGACCCTGGTGTTCGGGCTGATGATGGCGGCGATACGTCTGGTAATGCTGCCCGGGGGTTCCGCGCCCGCTGCGTTGCGCCCCCCCTCATGGGGGACGGCGTTGGGTGTGGGAGGTGGGATCGGCTTGATTTCCGGCATTGTGGGAATAGGAGGTGGCGTGTTTCTCAGCCCGTTAATGGTTCTGCGGCGTTGGGCGTCGCCGCGAGATACAGCAGGGATTGCCGCCAGCTTTGTAGTGTTCAATTCTCTGTCGGGTTTGCTGGCGCGCGGCGTTGCCGGCACGTTTGCTACGGGTTCCTTGCTGCTGCCGATGAGCATCGCTGTGCTGGGCGGTATTGCCGGGGCATATCTGGGAGCGCGGCACTGGCGTCCAGCTGTGTTGAACAAAGTGCTGGCAATGGTACTGGCCATCGCTTGCACGAAGTTGATTGTGATTGTGGTGAGGTGAGGAGATGAAAGCGGAGGGGTTATTGCCGTTTGAGCAGGCGCAGTCCATCGTGCTTTCCAGCGTAGCGCGGCTGGAAACCGAGCAGGTGGACCTGGCCCAGAGCATCGGGCGCGTGCTGGCAGAGAATGTGGTTGCGCCGCACGACCTGCCGTCCTTTGACAACGCGGCGATGGATGGTTATGCCTTGCGAGCACAGGATACGCAGGGTGCCGCTTCCGAGTCGCCAGTGCGATTGCGCGTGGTGGGCGAGTCGGCAGCTGGCAAACCCTATCCCCGGTCGTTGGGTGCCGGGGAGGCGGTCGCTATCAGCACAGGGGCACCCGTTCCGGAAGGCGCAAACGCGGTATTGCCAGTGGAGGATGCGCGGGTAGAGGGGGAGACGCTGATTTGCTCGCAGCCGGTGCGAGAGGGATCCCACATTCGTCCTAAAGGGCAGGATGTGTCGGCTGGTAGCTTGCTGTTGTCGGCAGGCACGCGGCTGAGGCTGCAGCACCTGGGAATGCTTGCTGCACTTGGGCTAACGCCATTAGCCGTGTACCGTCGCCCGCGGGTGTCTCTGGTCGTTTCTGGTTCCGAGTTGTTGCCGTATGATGCGCCGCTGCAGCCGGGTAAGATACGCGACACAAACAGCCTCTTGCTGCGCGAGTGGTTGACACGGCGGGGCATTCCGACCCGGTTTCTGGGTGTAGCGCCCGATGAGATGGATGCGACGGTGCGCTTGCTGGAGTGTGCGCTGGAAGAAGCAGAGGTGGTCGTGCTGACAGGAGGGGTTTCCGTTGGTGAACACGACCTGATCAAGCCCGCCCTGGAACGGCTGGGAGCACGAATCCTCTTCTGGCGTGTGAACATGAAGCCCGGCAAGCCGATACTGTTTGCACGCTGGCAGGAGCGCGCCGTCTTCGGGCTACCAGGCAATCCCCTGGCTGTTGTGGTAGGGGTGCTGAACTTTGTACTTCCCTATCTCGCTGCGCTAGAGGGAGAAGCAGAACCGTTGCCGCGTTGCCTGACTGCGCGCCTGAACGCGCCGGTGCGTAAGAGAGAGACCCGCGCAGAGTTTTTGACGGCGCGATTATTCGTCGACGAAGCCGGTAGCCTCGTCGCCGAACCAACCCCGCAACAGGGATCCGCGCTGCTGGGAAGTCTGGCGATGGCGAATGGATTCGTCTATCTGCCCGGCGGTAGCGGCGACTACCCGGCAGGTGCGCTCGTGGACGTGTTGCCGGTGCTGGAGGTCATCCCATGACAGTGCAGATTCGGGTGTTTGCGCACCTCAAGACGGTGCTGGGCGCGGAGACGTTGTCTGCGGATCTTTCCGAGGGTGCGTCAGTAGCAGAGTTACTGGGTTATCTGCAGGAGGTCTACCCGGAGCTGAGGCGGTGGAGGAGCTCGGTGCGGGTGGCAGTGAACTGGGAGTATGTGCCTGCAGACACAGCATTGCAGGAGGGGGATGAAGTGGCGCTGATACCGCCGGTGAGTGGAGGATGAAGCGATGCGCTACCTGACCTACGAGGTGCTTTCCGCTGATGAGTGGCACCGCGAGGCGATGAGTGAGCATTCGGGGGCGTCGGTAGAGTTTTTGGGGGTAGTACGCCGTTTGGAGCATGGGACACCCATCGAGTATCTGGAGTACGAGGCGTACGAGCCGATGGCGGAACGAATGATCGAACAGTACATTCAGCAGGCACAAGAGCAGTTTGGGTTGAGCCGGGTATACTTTCGCCATCGGCTTGGCAAAGTGCGCGTCAACGAGATTGCGGTCATCATCGGAGTGCATGCGCCTCATCGCGATCAGGCGTTTGCAGGATGCCAGTTCTTGCTGGAAGCGCTCAAACGAGATGTTCCTATCTGGAAAGTACAGGCAGGCTACCTGGAGCCTCCCACTACCTGAGCGTAGACAGTCGCTCATGCGCCACCGTGAACGCGAACACCCGCGCGGCGCCCGCTTGCAACAACGCCCTGGCTGCTTCGTTCAGGGTGCTGCCTGTCGTCCAGACGTCGTCCATTAACAGCACGCTCTTGCCGGCAATCTCTTCCGACCACACGACGCGAAAGGCGTCTTTGACGTTCTGCACCCGCTGTGCGGCGTCCAGACCTACCTGAGGCTGGCGGTATACCGCGCGCACCAGCACGTAGTCCCACAATGGCAATCCGGCGGCGGCACAGAAATGCCGGGCAAGAAGCGCACTCTGGTTGAAGCCGCGCTCACGCTCTCGTTCGCGATGGATAGGAATGGGGATCACCGCTTCGGCGGCGTGAAGGGGTTCGGTCAGCGCGCTGTGCCACGCTTGAATCAGCAATTGCGCCAGCGCAGGCGCAACGGCAGGTTTTGCGGC
>JAPWUZ010000201.1 GCA_028275265.1 Armatimonadota bacterium
CGCGGGTATTGGCGGAGATTGTGGAACCCCGAATGCGTGAGCTGTTTGAGCTGGTATACGAGGAAATCAAGAAATCGGGTACGGCGGGCATGTTGCCCGGCGGACTGGTGCTGAGCGGAGGCGGTAGCCTGATGCGCGGTGTGGTGGAGCTGGCGCGAGAGGTTACCGATATGCCGGTGCGGGTCGGCAAGCCGATGAATATTGGGGGGCTGGTAGATAGGGTAGATAGTCCGGTATTTGCAACGGGTGTGGGGCTACTTTTATACGGGCTGGAACATTCTTACATGGTCGGTGACACCCGCCATCGTTCGTTCTGGCAGGGTGTGATGGCATGGTTCCGCCGTTTGCTGTCACGTTTTGCACAATAATCTCAAATCCATCATAGGGGGCTAAACACCATGGCTGGCGTAAGACAGTATGCTCAGATTAAGGTCATCGGCATCGGTGGTGGTGGCACAAACGCCGTGAACCGCATGATCGAAGCAGGGCTGGTTGGGGTGGACTTCTGTGCCATGAACACCGATGTGCAGGTGCTGGAGATTTCCGCCGCCGAGAAGAAGGTTCAGCTCGGCGAGAATCTAACCAGAGGGTTGGGGGCGGGCGGCAATCCCCAGATTGGTCGTAGCGCCGCGGAGGAGAGCAAGAACGAAATCATGAAGGCGCTGGAAGGTGCCGATATGGTGTTCATCACCGCAGGCATGGGTGGTGGCACGGGCACGGGCGCAGCGCCTGTGGTCGCGCAGCTGGCGAAGGAGATGGGTGCACTGACCGTCGCGGTGGTGACGAAACCGTTCAATTTTGAGGGACCGCGCCGGATGCAAATCGCCGAGGAGGGCGTCGCCAACCTGCGCGAGCATGTGGATACGTTAATCGTCATTCCCAACGAGCGTTTGCTCAACGTGGTAGAAAAACGCACTACTTTAGTGGAAGCCTTCCGCGCCGCCGACGATATTCTCAGGCAGGGCGTGCAGGGCATTTCCGACATTATTACCATCCCGGGCTTGATCAACGTGGACTTTGCGGACGTGAAGACCATCATGTCCAACGCAGGTCCTGCGCTGATGGGAATCGGGCACGGTAGTGGCGAACACCGCGCCCGCGAAGCAGCGGAAAGCGCCACGAACAGCCCTCTGCTGGAAACCTCCATCGACGGCGCACAGCGCGTGCTCATTAATGTGACCAGCGGTCCGGATATGACTCTGCAGGAGTTGAGCGAAGCGGCAGCGGTTATCCAGAGCCTTTGCGACCTGGAAACAGCACACATCATCTACGGGCACGTGGTGGACCCGAAGATGGAGGGTGAAGTGAAGATTACGGTGCTGGCGGCAGGTTTACCTGCCTCTTCGCAGGGTCCTCTGGCGGAACGTCCGGCGCAGCGTCCAGAGCCCATGCGACGCCCGGAGACTGTTGGGGAACGTATGGGAGGAATACCGACTCGCCCCGCGGAGCGTACCTCCGCGGCGCCTTCGGGCGCACCGGAACGCCAGCCCCAGCAAGCACCGGTGAACGAAACCGATTACGACATCCCGACGTTCCTTCGCAGGCGCGGCTAAAGTCACTGCGTGAATGCTCCCTGAAGCGAGGGGCGAGGCTCACTACCTCGCCCCCTTGCTACACGCCTGCGATAATGCGGTCGATACGCTGCGCGACATCGCGCAGGTAGTTCGCGTCTCCGCCGCCCAGCTCGGCCGTCAAGAATCCCCTGTAACCTACCTCGTCCAGCGCCTTGCGCACCTCTCGCCAGTTCACGTCGCCTTCCAGCAGGTTTACAAACTGGCGTGTGCTGCGCTTGAAGTCCTTCAGGTGAATACGCTGGATGCGTTTGCCCAGAGTGCGTATCCAGTCCTCCGACCAGCCGAAAGCCAGTACGTTGCCCACATCGAAGTATGCCTTCACGCATGGGCTGCGGAACTCATCCACATACCGCGCGAACTCCAGTGGACTGAGCAGGAAGTTATTCCAGACGTTTTCCACCGCGATGACCACTTTCAGCTTTTCCGCCAGAGGAATCAGCTTGCGAATGTTCTGCTGAGAGCGGGTATAAGCATCTGCGTACCGTGTGCTTTCATTGACGATGGCAGGTACCAGCAGCACCGTATCGGCTCCCAGTTCTTTGGCACAGTGCAGAGCCGCCTGCATATCCTGAAGACCCTTTTCCACCGTGCGCGGGTCGGCGCTGGAGAGTGGAGCGTGCCATCCTCCGTAGATAATAGAATGAACGGGTACACCGCTCAATTCCGATGCCGCGCGAATCTTCTTTATCTCTTCCGGGTCGCTGATAGGGGGAGCCTCGATGCCGTCAAACCCCACCTCTTTTGCCAGATTGAAACGCTCGACGTAGCTGAGGTTGCCGGGCAGCATAGAAAGTATCAGCGCTTTTTTCAGACCGTTCTGCATTGCCGTCTGCCTCCTACACCGTTTTAAACCTTCGTTCCCTAGCGCTTTTGGCGAATCCTGCCTGTGAAGGGACTTTTCGGGAAGGATGCGACGAGGGCACGGGGGAATCAAAGCATGGCAAGGATTCCACTGAGGTGAAGATTCATGCCGCAGGTGCTTTCTCTGGGTGAGCTTCTGGTGGAGGTAATGCGCCCTGCTGTAGACCAGCCTCTGGATGAACCGGGGCAATTTGTGGGGCCATACCCCAGTGGCGCACCGGCGATTTTTATCGATGCAGTGGCGCGATTAGGCGTGTCCTGTGGCTTCCTCGGCGTGGTGGGCGACGACGCGTTCGGCAGATGCATTCTGCGCCGGCTGAGGGCAGATGGTGTGGATGTGCGCCACATACGCACGGTGACACACCGGACGACCGGTATCGCTTTTGTTTCCTACCGTTCAGATGGCTCGAGGCAGTTTCTGTTTCATCTACCCCAGTCTGCTGCGGCTCTGTTAAGCCCTGAAGACGTACGGGATGACTACCTGCACGGTGTGAAGGCATTGCATGTCACCGGCTCAGCGCTAAGCATCAGCGATTGTGCCCGGGAGGCCTGTCATCGGGCGGTCAATCTCGCCAAGCAACACGGGGCGATAGTCAGCTTTGACCCCAATATCCGCCCGGAACTGCTGGGAGTGGAGGCGGTTCGGGAATTGTGCGAGCCGGTGCTGCAGGCTTGTGATGTGCTTTTGCCGAGCGGCGGCGAAGCGACCATGCTGACGGGCGATGCGGATGAGGAAAAGGCATGTCGCCATCTTGTGGAGAGGGGCATACCCATTGTGGTGCTGAAGCGCGGTGTGCAGGGATGCGTGGTGTTCACCGATAACGAGCAGGTGCATGTCCCTGCCTTCCCTGTGACGGAGGTAGACCCCACAGGAGCGGGTGATGCTTTCGCAGGTGGCTTCGTGGTTGCGATGCTACGGGGGATGTCAGTGGTCGAGGCGGCTCGATTCGCCAGCGCCATCGGGGCACTGGCAGTCACCAGGCAGGGACCAATGGAAGGGTTACCTATCCTTGCGGAGGTGGAAGCGTTCTTGTCGTCGGTGTAGCTGGAGGAGCGGGAGGGGATGCATCTGAAAGAGGCTCTGGAGTCATGCCGACAGCATGGAGCGGCTGTTCTGGCAACGAATTTTTACAATGCGGAGACCCTGCTGGCAGTGTTGCGCGCTGCCCGTGAGGTAGGCTCTGTGTTGATTTTGCAAACATCGCCCGCTACGTTGAGCTACCTCGGGCTGGAAACGGCTGTGGCGATGGCTCGTGCCGCCAGCCGCGAGATGGGCGTCACGGCATGGTTGCACCTGGACCATGCGCGCGATACAGACCTGGTGCGCCGGTGTATAGAGGCTGGTTACGATTCGGTGATGATAGATGCCAGCGAGAAAGATTTTGACACCAATGTCCGCCTTGCCCGGGATGTGGTTGCCCTGGCGCGTCCGCGTGGTGTGCTGGTGGAAGCCGAGCTGGGATATGTGCCCAAGTTGGGTGAACGTGAGGCAGAAGAGTTCGACATGACTTCGCCCGAACAGGCGAAACGCTTTGTGCAGGAGACGGGCGTGGACCTGCTGGCGGTTGCCATCGGCAATGCGCACGGGTTCTACAAGCGGCAGCCCCGGCTGGACATCGGGCGGCTGAAAGCCATTCGGGAGAGCGTGGATGCGTTTCTGGTGCTGCACGGCGCGTCGGGAATACCCGATGACCAGTGGATCGAGGCAGTGCGAAACGGTATTGTGAAGGTGAACTTCGCCACCGAAATCAAGGATACCTTTATGGCTTGCCTTCGTGAGGCTATCTCCGGCTCGGACAGTATCGATATCCGGCAGGTTTTTCCCCCTGCGATGCAGGCAGTAACCGCGCTGGTGAAGGGCAAGATGCAGCTGTGCGGGTGGCAGGATTCGCGCGTTACCCCGGCTAAGTAAAGCAAAAACGGTCTTTGCAATGGGAACAGAGAATCTGCCTCTTTTCTCGCGAACCACTGTTGTCATCCGTCGTTGCGCGCTGGCTCATAACGTCGAGTGGCTCCGCAAGCGTCTCCCGCCACGTACGCGCATCATGGCGGTGGTGAAAGCCAACGCTTATGGACATGGAGCGGCGCTCCTCGCTCCCGCGCTTCAGCAGGTTGGCGTAGACGCTTTTGGTGTGGCGGCAACAGCGGAAGCGAGGGAGCTGCGCGACGCAGGCGTCACCGCGCCGATTTACCTGCTCAGCCCCGTGTTGCCCGATGAGGCGGAAGCGGTATTGTCAACGCGGGCTGTCTGCCTGGTGCAGGACATGGACTTCGTGCGCCGTCTCTCACAAGAGGCTTGCAGGCACGGGCAAAGCCAGGAGGTGCACCTGAAGGTAGATGTGGGCATGAGCCGTTTCGGGGTCTCACCCGAACGCGCCGCGCAAATAGCCCAGGCGATAGAGGACATGCCGAACGTGCGCTTAACAGGCATCGCCACCCATTTCCCCTGTGCCGACTCCGATGCCGACCTAACCCGCTCGCAGTGGAACCTGTTCGAGCGCATTGCCGGAGAGGTGTCGCACCGATTGGGCAGACCATTAATGCGCCACGCAGCTGCCAGTGCAGCGGTGCTGAACGTGCCGGAGGCG
>JAPWUZ010000202.1 GCA_028275265.1 Armatimonadota bacterium
CACCTGCCTGTGGGTGGGTCACGGAACAGGAACCCGTTGACGGGCCAGAGATAGGGCTCTTTTCCGACGTAAAGTGGGTTGCCCGGCTCGCGCTGGAAACTGTCCCACGAGGGATCTCCCACCACGGGGTGATGCAGCCACTGGTCACGATGGCGTGATTTCGCCAGGTCCGATGTGGAGCGATTCATGAGCAGCTTGTGCCTCCAGCCATTGGTCGATGAATTTGCTGACCTGTCCATAGTAGTTCTCCGGCTGGTCGACTCGCGCCTGCACATGTCCGCTGCCGCTGGCAATCCACAGGGTACGGGGTTCGCCTGCCGCCTGATACAGGGCGTAGGCGTGTTCCACAGGTACCAGATGGTCACGGTCGCCATGAATGAGCAGTATCGGGCGCGGGGCAATCTTGCCGATTTCGCGCACCGGCTCGGCTTGCAAAAGAGAGGTTCGCGTCAGGAACATCGCCAGATACTTCACCGGTCGGCACAGCTTGCCCAGCACCCTGCCGAACCCCGCTTCCCACCAGTTGTTGGCAGCGTCGGACAGCTTGGCGTAAGCGCTGTCGGTGATGACCGCGCCCACCCGTTCATCGCGAGCGGCAGCCATGATTGCCACCGCACCGCCCATCGACGAACCGAACAACAGGATGGGCAGGTCAAAACGCGCGACAAAATCCACTGCGCCCAGAGCGTCCTGCACCTCGCGAATGCCGATGGTGGTGGTGCGTCCTCCGCTTTCGCCATGTGCGCGGAAGTCAAACAGCAAACAGCTGAATCCCATGCGGTGCAGCTCTATCGCGACACCGAGCACCTCACAGCGGTTTGCCACATAGCCGTGACAGAGCACAGCGACTCCACGCGGATGCGATTGCGGTATCCACCAGCCCGACAGGGGCGTGCCGTCACGCGAAGGGAAGATTACAGGGTCGAAAGGAACCTGCACGTCGAAGGGCGTCAGGAACAGCGGAGCACGTGGTGGGTGCGTTGTCGCGATGGCAAGAAGCACCCACCAGAATACGAGTAGCGCGGCTGCTGTAATGGCTACCCAGAGCATCTCCTATCCCGGCTTGCCGTCACGTCCTCGCCGCCCCCAGTCGCCTTTAGGCGGAGGGAAGAACATACGCTCTTTCCACCACTGGTTCCACCGCTCGAATTGTTCTTTATCCAGGATGCGGCGCAGCTGCTTCTGATTCTCGTGATGCACTTTGAGCAGCTCCGCCTGCGTCTGGTTAATGCTCTGGATGATGCGCTGTGCCGCCTTTTCGTCAAACTGATATTGCTGGTACAGCTGCATGAGCTGCATACGCTGTTCATGTAGTTTCGTGAGCAGCTGGCGTATTTTTTCTTCGGTCTCGTTCATCAGATTGATGAGCTGGGTACGCTGTTGCGAGGTGAGATTCAGTCTGGCAAACAACGCCTCGCGATCAAAGGAAGGGGGCGTCGGTGGTTGTCCCCCCATGCCTCGCGGAGGCGGCGAGAAGGGCTGCCCCTGAGCCAGCGCGCCCAAGACCAACACACCGATGAGCGATGTCACTATCACCATGCAGCATAATCGCCAGAAAACCATTTTGCATTCCCCCCGAAGTGACTATTCTCTCCAGCCGCTGAGAATAATCTGCGTATTTTCATTCAGTGGGTCGTCCACCACTGTCGATTGTGCATAGGACACAGCCTGGGCGTAGCCCGAGAGGGTTTCCGCCTCCTGCGATGGCGATTGCAGGTTGGTCGGCATCCACGCCCATATCGCCAGAATAACCAGTGCAGCGGCAGCTGCCCAGCGTGTTTGGGCGAGCCATCGCCGGTTCCACCACAGCCACAGGCTGATACGCTCGCCAGCACGTGCCGGTTCGTGCAAGCGGGCTTGCACGCGCTCCCATGTCCATGCAGGCAGTTCAGCTGGCTCATCGCGCAGCAACTGCAACAGAGCGTGCTCTTCCTCAAGCATGCTCCGGCATTCCGTGCACCGGCTGAGGTGTTGCTCGATCGCTCTGGTCAGACGAGGTGCACAATTGCCCCGAAGATACTCCGTTAGATTGACCTGAACCTTCTGACATCTCATGATAGGGTGCCTCAAAACCTTCTGAGATTAGGATATCTCGTAGCTTCCGCCTGGCGCGGAAAAGTCTGGATTTAGCCACACTGCGCGGGATACCGGTGATACGCTCGATCTCCTCCAGCGAGTGCTCTTGAAAATGGTACAGCTCCACCAGCATCCTGTCGGTGGGGTGGAGCTGGTCGATGCCCTTTTGCAACATCTCGCGCCGCTCGCGCCCCAGCGTTTCGCGCAGAGGGTCTACACCGGCGGGGTCAGCCTCTTGCCCCAGCGCGTCCAGCGACTCGGCGGCGATAGGCTCCCGCACTTTGCGGCGGCGCAGGGCGTCCCGTGCCAGGTTCGCCGCGATGGTGTATATCCAGTTGCGCACCAGTCCTTTGTGCCCGAAATGTGCAGCGTGTTGCCACACCTTCAGGAACACTTCGGTCAGCAGCTCTTCAGCCTCACTGCGGTTGCCCACTATCCGCTCGATGAAGCGCAACACGCCTCCACCGTGCCTCTCCATCAGCAACCGCAGAAAATCTGGCTCGCCTCTGGCACAACCCTGCAGCCAGACCTCATCTTCCACATCTCGCTCGGAGAGATTTGCCACCGGTGTTCTCCCTTGGGTTTTCCCAATAATGAAAGACGCACTGCTGGCGTCACGGTTGCATGTGCTGGCTACACAAGGTGTTCCACCAGGATTTTGACCCCGATGGCGATAAGCACCACACCTCCCAGCATCTCTGCCCGGTTCTCGAAATGACGACCAATGCGGTCACCCGCAAACACGCCCAGAAACGACAGCGTAAAGGTAATCGCGCCGATAAGCATCGCCGCGTGCAAAATGGGCACTCTCAGGAAAGACAGGCCCAGTCCTACTGCCAGCGCGTCCAGACTGGTGGCTATCGCAAGCAATAGCAGACAGGGCGGGTGTAGCGGGTCCAGTCGTCTTTCCACTTTGTCCTGATTGTGGGCTTCCCACAGCATTCGTCCGCCCACTATCGTCAACAAGCCAAAAGCCACCCAGTGGTCGAAGCCCGCGATGGCATCGCCCATGCCGTAACCTGCAGACCAGCCGATGATGGGCATCACCGCCTGCGCCAATCCAAAAGCGGCTGCGATGCGCAGCGCGTAAGATACTCTCAGTCCTTTGAGGTTTAAACCGCTGGAGATAGAGACGGCAACCGCATCCATCGCCAGCCCAACCGCAATGAAAAGGGTTGTCAGCATTTTGGGTTCATCCACTTGTCAGCACGATCAGTCTGGAACGGTCACCGTGATGTTGTCTATCAGCCGCGCTACTCCCACACGTGCGGCTAACGAGATGAGAACCTCACCCTGCAAATCGGTTAGCGGTTCCAGCGTTTCCGCGTCTGCCACATCCACGTACTCGGTTTTGACCAGAGGTTCGGTGGCGATGACCTGCTCCACCAGCACCTTCACCTTCTTTGCGTCGCGTTCGCCGGCGAGGATAGCGTCGCGTCCTGCGCACAGGGCGCGGTACAGTACCGTTGCCGCCTGCCGCTCGTCGGGCTTCAGGTAGACGTTGCGTGAGGACATAGCCAGACCATCGGGTTCGCGCACCGTCTCGCAGGGCACAATCTCTGTGGGAATATTCAGGTCTTTCACCATGCGCTGGATCACCTTCAGCTGCTGATAGTCCTTCTTGCCAAAGTAGGCGCGGTCTGCCTGCACGATGTTGAACAGCTTGGTACACACCGTTGCCACTCCGCGGAAATGCCCGGGGCGCGCTGCGCCTTCCAGACGGCGGGTGACCTCCGTAACCTCCACGTAAGTCTGGTAACCCTCTGGATACATCTCCTCCACTTCGGGGGCGAAGAGGAGGTCAACGCCCACGCTTTCCGCCATTGCCGCGTCGCGGGCAAAGTCACGCGGATAGCGCTGAAAGTCCTCCGAGGGACCAAATTGTGTGGGGTTGACGAACAGGCTCACCACGCACAGGTCGCACTCTGCCTTCGCGCGGCGCATCAGGCTCAGATGACCTTCATGAAAGTAACCCATAGTGGGCACGAAACCGATGGTTTTTCCGTCTGCGCGAGCGAGTTTCGTCCACGCGCGCACTTCACGAACCGTCTTCGCTACCTGCATCAGAATGCGTGCTCCTCCGTTGGAAATTGTCCAGACCGTACCTCCTCTGCGTACTGCCGAAGTGCCCGGGTGATGTCCTCACCCACGTGGGCGTAACGCTTGGTATGCTTGAACGGCTCGCCTGGAACCAGGCCGATGAGGTCGTGGAGTACCTGTATCTGTCCGTCACAAAAAGGCCCGGCTCCGATGCCGATGGTGGGAATGCGTAACTGTTCGGTGATTTCCTTTGCCAGCGCAGCTGGAATGAGTTCGAGGACGACGGCAAATGCACCAGCCTGCTCCACAATGTGGGCGTCTTCGATGAGGCGTTTCGCGGCTTCATCGGTGCGCCCCTGCACGCGGTGTCCACCAAAGGCGTGCACCGATTGAGGCGTCATCCCCAGGTGTGCCAGCACCGGTATCCCGATGCTCACCAGCCGGTGAATGGCTTCTGCTACCGGCTCGCCGCCCTCCAGTTTGACTGCTTCTGCACCGCCCTCCTGAATGAATCGCCCTGCGTTGCGTACCGCGTCTTCCACCGTCACCTGATAGCTCAGGTAAGGCATATCGGCTACCAGCAGGGCACGTGGCTTCGCGCGAGCGCACGCCTTCGTGTGATGTAGCATCTCCTCCATGGTTACCGGCAGCGTGGTTGGATAGCCCAGCAGCACCATCCCCAGAGAATCACCAACCAGAATCAGGTCTACGCCTGCTGCATCGGCGTAGAGGGTGGTTGGATAGTCGTAGGCGGTCACCGCCACTATCTTCTCGCCACCCTTCCTCTGCCGAATGGCAGGCGCGGTGATCTTCTTCTCCTTCCCCGGCATCTTCATCACTCCTTTTCCTGATGAGATTGTACACTCGAAACGGTGATAGCGCAAACCGCGCCGG